>NZ_JBALNX010000080.1:0-31147 GCF_036962035.1 Bacillus sp. JJ1773 | reverse complement strand
AATTGATTATTTGGACATGTTAAAAATATACAAAAACCTATTATTCCAATTGTCATGTAAACTTCATTATATTATAATAAGAACTAACAATTGGAATGTTCTAAATATTTAATACTTTAGAAGGAGGGAATATGTTGTTACCTAATAAGCCTTGGCTTCAAACGTATCCGGAAGAAATACCCTCATCTTTGACATATCCAAATCAGCCTGTTCAAGACTATTTAAAAAAAGCGGCTGATGATCATCCAGAGAAAATTGCCATTCATTTCATGGGAAAGGAATTTACTTATCGAACCATTTATGAATCCTCTTTAAAGCTTGCTTCCTATCTTCAGGAACTTGGAATTGGGAAAGGTGATCGGGTAGCTATTATGCTGCCGAATATTCCGCCTGCTGTTATTAGTTATTTTGGCATCCTAATAGCTGGAGGAATTGTCGTACAAACGAACCCTCTTTATACGGAGCGGGAGCTTGAATACCAAATGAAGGATTCAGCGGCGAAGGCGATCATTACGATGGATATATTGTTTCCAAAGACAACGAAGGTTAAGCCGCAAACTGATTTACAGCATATAATTGTAACCGCTATCAAAGACTTCCTTCCTTTTCCGAAAAACTTAGTTTATCCTTTTCTGCAAAAGAAGCAATATGGAATCGTTGTAAACGTCAGGCATGAAGGAAGCAACCATTTATTAACTGAAATTCTAAAGCAGCCAGCGAAAAAACTGAAGGAATATGAATTTGATTTCGAAGAAGATTTAGCGCTATTACAATATACAGGTGGAACGACTGGATTTCCGAAAGGGGTTATGCTGACACATCGGAATCTTGTCGCAAATGCGTCCATGTGTAAGGCTTGGCTTTATAAATGTAAACGTGGGCAAGAGGTTGTTCTAGGCTTATTGCCATTTTTCCATGTGTACGGAATGACAACGGTGTTAATTTTATCGGTTATGGAAGCGCACAAAATGGTTTTGCTGCCAAAATTCGATGTAGATACAACATTGAAGACGATTCAAAAACAAAGACCGACTCTGTTCCCAGGGGCTCCAACCATCTATATTGGACTATTAAATCATCCGGATTTGGGGAAATATGATCTTTCCTCTATTGATTCGTGTATAAGCGGTTCAGCAGCTCTACCTGTAGAGGTACAGCAAAAGTTTGAAGAGGTAACAGGCGGCAAGCTTGTTGAAGGCTATGGTTTAACAGAATCTTCACCGGTAACCCATGCTAATTTTCTCTGGGATCGTCCGCGTGTAAAGGGAAGTATTGGTGTACCATGGCCAGATACAGATGCAGCAATTCTGTCATTAGAAACTGGAGATTTTCTTCCGTCCGGTGAGATTGGAGAAATTGTCGTTAAGGGTCCGCAAGTCATGAAGGGATATTGGAATCGTCCAGAGGAAACAGCTGAATCCTTAAAGGATGGCTGGCTTTTAACGGGTGACCTCGGGTATATGGATGAACAAGGCTATTTCTATGTTGTTGACCGTAAGAAGGATATGATTATCGCTGGCGGCTATAATATTTATCCGCGTGAAATTGAAGAAGTCCTTTATGAACACCCTGCCGTGCAGGAGGTTGTAGCAGCTGGAGTACCTGATCCATATCGTGGAGAAACGGTAAAAGCTTATATTGTCTTAAAAGAAGGGACAAACGCAAATAAAGAAGAATTAAATGAGTTTGCCCGAAAATACCTAGCAGCTTATAAGGTTCCACGACTTTACGAATTCCGAGATGCGCTTCCGAAAACAGCTGTTGGAAAAATATTGAGAAGAGCCCTGATAGATGAAGAAAAAAAGAGACTAAATGATGATCAGGAAAAGCAGGCTTAATTTTGAGTCCGAGCTTCTACTTCGGCTCTTTATTTTTGAAGAATTAGGCTTGTACCATTTTTTAATAAATGACATAATAGATCCGTCCATCAAAAATTGCACAACAGTTTCTTGACAGAACGGAATTGTAGAACTATTATAAAAATATGAATGACGATTCATTCATTATGATTAGCAATCATTCGCCCTTTATACAGATAAAAGCCTACACTTTCTTGGAAGGAGGGACACGATGAAAAAGAACAAACCTAAATATCGTCAAATCATTGATGCCGCAGTCATAGCCATTGCAGAGAACGGGTATCATCAGGCACAGGTTTCCAAAATTGCCAAGCAGGCTGGCGTCGCTGACGGAACGATTTACTTATATTTTAAGAATAAAGAAGATATCCTTATCTCTCTCTTTCAAGAAAAAATGGGATACTTTGTTGAGAAATATGAAGAGAAAATTGCAGGAAAAGAAACAGCCGCAGAGAAATTATTAGTATTGGTTGAAACACATTTTAATATGCTTTCTGAGGATCGTCATCTTGCCATCGTGACTCAATTGGAACTCAGACAGTCCAATAAGGAGATCCGTCATAAAATTAATGAAGTTCTAAAAGGAGTTCTTTCTTTAGTTGAAAAAATACTAGTAGAAGGAAAAGAAAACGGTGAGTTTTCTGCCGCTTTAGATACCCGATTAGCACGCCAAATGATTTTTGGCACGATGGATGAGACAGTCACAACTTGGGTGATGAATGAGCAAAAGTATGATTTAACCTCGTTAGCAGGACCCGTGCATCAACTGCTTCTGGGTGGCTGTGCCGCGCGTCAATAACCATTGAATTTTTTTGAAAGAAAAGGGGATGAAATATGGAGTATTTAAATTGGTCAAATCAGGATATGGTAGCTACTATTACGATTGAACGCCCTCCGGCAAATGCTCTTTCTTCAGGATTATTGAAGGAGTTATCGGCTTTATTAGATGAAATTGAAGCAAATGACGAAATCAGGGTCATCTTAATACACGGAGAAGGGCGTTTCTTTTCAGCAGGAGCAGACATTAAAGAATTTACAACAATCAAAACTGGAAATGATTTCTCTAAACTTTCAACCTATGGTCAAGAATTATTTGAACGAATGGAAACATTCCCTAAGCCTATCATAGCTGCCATTCATGGTGCCGCACTTGGCGGTGGGTTAGAGCTTGCTATGGGATGTCATTTTCGATTAGTCGCCGAAAATGCTAAGCTTGGGCTGCCTGAGCTGCAGCTTGGATTAATCCCCGGATTTGCAGGAACACAGCGTCTGCCGAGACTCGTTGGTACAGCTAAGGCTGCCGAAATGCTTTTTACAAGTGATCCGATAACAGGATTAGAGGCAGTACAATATGGTCTTGCCAACCATGCTTACCCTGAAAGCGAGCTTTTAGAAAATGCCTATAACATAGCAAAGAAAATTGCCAAGAAGAGTCCAGTTTCCATTAAGGCTGCTATCGGTCTTTTAAACTATTCAAAGCCTAAAGAATACTTTGAAGGAGTAATGATGGAAGCAAAACTGTTCGGAGATGTATTTGTCTCAGAGGATGGAAAAGAAGGAATTTCTGCATTTATCGAGAAAAGAGAACCGAAATTTACAGGAAAATAGAAATAATTATTTTTTTTCGATAACAATTTTTCTAGCAATCTATTATAATTATCATGTACGGGGTATAAGGCCCCGTATGAAATGAATTTTCTTAATCTTTTGAAGTAATGAAATTTTTCTCTACACGTTTAACCTTCATTTTTCAGTCATTAGCTTTTTTTATCTAGCTACAGTGCCTAGGGGCTCGCCGACTAAAAACGGCACGGCCTAATGTCTTCATCGGCACTAGTACGTCTTGTACGTCGGAGGTCATAAGCCCCTGGGCGAGGCACTAACGCTTTTACTATTAGGAGGGATATCATGAACATCTATGTTTTAATGAAAAGAACCTTTGATACAGAAGAGAAAATTACGATTTCAGGCGGTCAAATAAACGAAGATGGAGCAGAATTTATCATTAACCCTTATGATGAATATGCAATCGAGGAAGCTATTCAAGTTCGTGATGAAAATGGCGGAGAAGTAACGGTTGTCTCTGTCGGAAATGAAGAAACTGAGAAACAGCTTCGTACTGCCCTTGCTATGGGTGCTGATAAAGCTGTATTAATTAATACTGAAGATGATTTAGAATACGGTGATCAATTTACAACTGCAAAAATTCTTTCCGAATATTTAAAAGACAAGAATGCTGACTTAATCATTGCTGGAAACGTTGCGATTGACGGCGGTTCCGGTCAAGTTGGACCTCGTGTAGCTGAACTTCTAAACATTCCTTATGTCACAACGATTACAAAGCTCGATATTGCGGGCAGTAATGTAACTGTTGTTCGCGATGTTGAAGGGGATTCCGAAATAATTGAGACAAGCCTGCCTTTATTAGTAACAGCTCAGCAAGGCTTAAATGAACCACGCTACCCATCATTGCCAGGGATTATGAAAGCAAAGAAAAAACCGCTTGATGAGCTTGAGCTTGATGATCTTGACCTTGAGGAAGACGATGTTGAGGCAAAGACAAAAACAATTGAAATCTATCTTCCGCCTAAAAAAGAGGCAGGAAAAATCCTCGAAGGCGAGCTTGCAGATCAAGTAAAAGAACTTGTACAACTTCTTCATACTGAAGCAAAAGTAATCTGATCGGAATATACAAGAATATGAACGTAGGGGGTAAAGCATAATGGCTAGAAAAGTATTAGTTTTAGGTGAAGTCCGTGACGGATCATTGCGTAATGTATCCTTTGAAGCAGTGGCTGCGGCAAAAACCGCAGCAGAAGGCGGAGAAGTTGTAGGAATATTAATTGGCGATTCTGTAAGCGCTTTAGGCGGAGAATTAATCCAATATGGTGCGGACCGTGTTGTAACCGTTGAAAATGAAAAACTTAAGCAATATACATCAGATGGCTACTCACAAGCTGTTATGGCTGTCATTGATGCAGAAATGCCGGAAGGACTGATTTTTGGCCATACAGCTTTAGGCAAGGATCTAGCTCCAAAAATTGCAGCTAAATTAAGCTCTGGATTGATATCCGATGTAACTGCCTTAGAAATAACAGGAGGCAACTTAGTTTTCACTCGTCCTATTTATTCAGGAAAAGCATTCGAAAAGAAAATTGTTACTGATGGTTTAATTTTCGCTACGATCCGCCCGAATAATATTAGCCCGCTTGAAAAGGACGAATCTAGAACAGGAGACGTTTCTTCTCTATCTGTTGATATTAAAGATCTCCGCACCATTATTAAAGAGGTTGTCCGCAAGGCAAGTGAAGGAGTCGATCTTTCTGAAGCGAAGGTTGTAATTGCTGGAGGGCGTGGAGTCAAGAGTGAGGAAGGCTTTGGTCCATTAAAAGAGCTTGCAAAAGTTCTAAATGGTGCAGTTGGGGCTTCTCGTGGCGCTTGTGACGCGGATTATTGCGATTATTCATTGCAGATCGGGCAAACAGGAAAGGTTGTTACACCTGACCTTTATATCGCATGCGGAATTTCAGGAGCGATTCAGCACCTTGCCGGTATGTCAAACTCCAAAGTTATTGTGGCGATTAATAAAGACCCTGAGGCAAATATTTTTAAGGTTGCCGACTATGGTATTGTTGGAGACTTGTTTGAGGTAGTTCCGATGCTTACAGAAGAGTTTAAGAAGCTGTTAATAAATGCATAAGCTAACTATATAAACGAGCGGCTATATGCCGCTTGTTTTCTATATAGGAATGATTTCAAACCAAAAATTCAATATGAATAGTTATTTAAAATATAGGGGAAATTACGGTCGAAGCAAATCGTTAGCATGTGGGAATAAACAATGGTATACTGTCGTTATATTTATTATTCACTTAAAAATAGGAGGCATTTCGATGGCTATTATAAACGCTACAGATCAATCTTTTTCTACTGAAACTGGTTCAGGAGTTGTCCTTGCAGATTTTTGGGCACCATGGTGCGGACCTTGTAAAATGATCGCTCCAGTACTTGAAGAGCTAGATACAGAAATGGGCGATAAAGTAAAAATCGTCAAGCTAGACGTAGACGAGAACCAAGAAACTGCAGGAAAATATGGTGTTATGAGCATCCCGACTTTAATCGTTTTTAAAGACGGAGAAGTTGTAGATAAAGTAGTTGGCTTCCAGCCGAAAGAAGCTCTTGCAGAACTTCTTTCAAAACATGCATAATAAGATTAGATTTGTAAGGGGTCTGACTTGTAGTCTGACCCCTTAAGTATTTCTATTCCGGAAGTGATCAAATGAATGAAATTATTAAAAATAAATTAATGCTATTGCCTGATCAGCCAGGCTGCTATCTAATGAAGGACCGTCAAGGAACTATCATCTACGTAGGAAAGGCAAAGGTTTTAAAAAATCGTGTCAGATCCTATTTTACTGGTTCACATGACGGAAAAACACAAAGATTAGTCAATGAAATAGAAGACCTCGAATATATTGTGACATCCTCTAATATAGAAGCTTTAATTCTTGAGATGAACTTAATTAAAAAGTACGATCCTAAATATAATGTTATGCTCAAGGACGATAAAACCTATCCATTTATTAAACTAACTGCTGAGAGACATCCCCGCCTCATAACTACCCGAAAGGTCAAAAAAGATAAGGGGAAATATTTTGGGCCTTATCCAAATGTCCATGCTGCAAATGAAACAAAGAAGCTGCTTGACCGAATTTATCCATTAAGAAAATGTACAACCTTGCCTGACCGTGTCTGCCTTTACTATCATTTAGGACAATGTTTAGCTCCTTGTGTGAAAGAAGTAAGTGAGCAGGAATATAAATTAATGGTTGATGAGATTACCCGTTTCTTAAATGGAGGCTATAAGGAAATAAAAAAAGAATTAACAGAAAAAATGATAGCCGCTGCTGAAGAACTTGACTTTGAAAAGGCAAAGGAGTTCCGTGATAGGATCGCTCATATTGAAGCAACAATGGAAAAGCAAAAGATCACAACAACAGACTTTACAGATCGAGATGTATTCGGCTTTGCTGTCGATAAAGGCTGGATGTGTGTTCAGGTATTCTTTATCAGACAGGGGAAACTAATTGAACGGGATGTTTCAATGTTTCCAATTTATAACGAGCCTGACGAAGAAATGTTAACATACCTAGGTCAATTTTATTTAAAGGCCAATCACTTTAAGCCAAAAGAAATATTGCTGCCTAATACGGTTAATTCAGATATGGCTGAAGAGCTTTTAGAAGTAAAAACATTTCAACCTCAACGAGGCCAGAAAAAAGATTTAGTCCAATTAGCTTCTAAAAATGCAAAAATCGCCCTTCAAGAAAAGTTCTCCCTTATTGAGAAGGATGAAGAACGAACCATTAAAGCTATTGAAAATTTAGGGAACCAACTAGGTATTTATACCCCTCATCGAATTGAGGCTTTCGATAACTCGAACATTCAAGGAACAGATCCCGTATCAGCCATGGTTGTTTTTATTGATGGCAAGCCCGAGAAAAGAGAATATCGTAAATATAAAATAAAATCTGTGCAGGGACCGGATGATTATGATTCTATGCGAGAGGTCGTACGTAGAAGGTATTCTCGGGTATTAAAAGAAAACCTGCCTCTTCCAGATTTGATCATCATTGATGGAGGAAAGGGGCATGTTGAGGCAGTAAGAGATGTATTGGAAAATGAATTGGGCCTTGATATCCCTATCTCAGGTTTGGTAAAAGATGAGAAGCATAGAACTTCACAGCTCTTGTACGGGAATCCATTAGAAATTATTCCACTTGGGAGAAACAGTCAGGAGTTCTATCTGCTGCAAAGAATTCAAGATGAAGTCCACCGTTTCGCCATAACGTTCCATCGCCAGCTTAGAGGGAAAAATGCTTTTCAGTCAGTGCTGGATGAAATTCCTGGTATTGGGGAAAAGCGCAAGAAGCAGCTCCTAAAATCCTTTGGGTCTGTCAAAAAGATGAAAGAGGCTAGCATAGAGGAATTTAGAAAAATTGGTATTCCCGCAAATATTGCGGAAGAATTAAAAAGAAAATTAAAGGAATAGTATTGTTAGAAGAAAAAGAGCATGCTATAATTACTGAAAATTCAATATCACTTTATAGTATTAAAGTGAAGGTAGAGGTGCGAACTTCATTAGTAAAAGCTTGGAGAAGTATGAGCTTCAATGAAAAGCTTTGAAAGGGAATGTTTGCCGAAGTGGATAAAGTCTCATAACTTTTTTCGCTGGTCTTGCATTGAATAAATGTAAGATTGTCAAGACAAAGCCGTCTTGGAGAGCTATCTCACTGTGTAAATCGTATTTTTTATACGTTTATAAAACACAGCAATGGGATAGAATCTCATTGCTTTTTTTTATGCAGAAATCCAATCAATCGGGTATTTCTGGCATATTTTATAATGCAATTTAAGAGACGGCTTCCAATCAACAATTTTCACATTAAGAAAGAGGGAAAAACATGGGACTTATCATTCAAAAGTTTGGTGGAACATCTGTTGCTAATGTAGAAAAAATTCGAAACGTTGCCAATCGGGTAATCGAAGAAAAGAATAAGGGCAATGATGTCGTTGTGGTTGTTTCTGCAATGGGGAAATCTACCGATCAACTTGTCAGTCTGGCAAAGGAAATTTCCTCCTCTCCAAGCAAAAGAGAAATGGACATGCTTTTAACTACAGGTGAACAGGTGACGATTTCTTTATTAGCAATGGCCTTAACAGAAAAGGGACTTCCAGCCGTATCCTTAACAGGCTGGCAGGCAGGAATAAAAACAGAATCAGTACACGGAAATGCAAGAATATTGGATATAGATACTTCTAAGCTGAAAAGTGAGCTTAACGAAGGGAGGATTGTAATTGTTGCGGGGTTCCAAGGCATAACGGAAGACGGATCCATTTCAACATTGGGTCGTGGGGGCTCAGATACGACGGCAGTCGCAATAGCCGCTGCTTTAAAAGCGGATAAATGTGATATTTATACAGACGTGTCAGGAGTGTATACAACAGATCCGCGCTATGTTAAAGACGCAAGAAAATTATTAGCGGTTTCCTATGATGAAATGCTTGAGCTTGCTCATTTAGGTGCTGGCGTATTGCATCCTAGAGCAGTAGAATTTGCAAAAAACTATCAAATCCCAATTGAAGTGCGTTCAAGCAGTGAAAGCGAATCAGGGACTATAATCGAGGAGGAAGTAAACATGGAAGAGAATTTAGTTGTCCGGGGAATAGCATTTGAAAACGAAATCACAAGAGTCACTGTTATTGGGTTGCCGAACTCCTTAATTGGGTTATCCACAGTCTTCTCTGAATTAGCAAAAAATCAAATTAATGTTGATATTATTATTCAAAGTACATTAGCAGAACAATCAGCTAATCTATCCTTCTCGATTAAAAATGAAGATCTTGATGACACCATAAAGGTTCTAGAAAACTGTAAGAATAAATTAAACTATAGCCGTATTGAATCTGAGACGGGTCTTGCCAAAGTTTCGATTATTGGTTCAGGAATGGTTTCAAATCCAGGGGTAGCAGCTGAGATGTTTGAAGTGCTGGCCTCCAATGATATCGAAGTAAAGATGGTGAGTACATCAGAAATTAAGGTTTCAACGGTTATTGGACAAGAAAAAATGGTACAGGCTGTTGAGGCCCTTCACGAAGCCTTTCATTTATCAGGTATATCGATTAAATCTTAATATTAAGAAAGAGGCTTTCATTGTACCGAAAGCCTCTTTTTCGTCAGAAGTTAATATTCGATTTTGTCCTTTTTATCCCATTTAACTGTAAACTGAATTTTTCCTTTTCTTTTATTAGGATGTTCATACGATTCGCAAATTACTTCAGATTGCAGTTCAATTTGCTGAGCAATAAACCCTGCCTCAAGCTGAAAAGTGCATCGATTATTATTTTTACAGCGCTCTTGTATGAAAGAACTTGAAAGTTCAAATTCCATCTCATTTTTTGATTCTTTCTTAAGGACTAGGTTTCCCCATGAAGCTTGCTCGAAGAAATCAATTATTTCGGACACTGTCTTTTGAGGATATTTACGTGCAAGGGTTTTTCCAGCCCAATATAATATTTCAGGCGCATCATCGCCTAATATGTCGTGTAAAAGAACTTCCCTTATCAATTCGTATCCAAAGACAGAAATGGATTCGGCTTTTTGTTCAATTGGAATTAATTCTGAAGCTGTTTCGTTCAAGCTAAGATCCCCTCTTTCTATTATTCTTCTATTATATACAAATGAGAAGGAATTTAGTTATAGAATGATGAAAAAGCTGGCTGTTTTGCAGTGGAAGATTAATACTTTTTTAATATATTAAACCAAACGGGCTATCACTTAATAAATATGGTTAAATAGGTCAAAATACGTAATATTAATATATTTTTATGATTTTGATATTTACAACATTTTATGTAATCGTTTCCTTGACGCTCTAGGATGTTGGGAGTAAAATGGACATGTCACATAATTGTAAGAAAATGATATGCCATTTTCGAATTGATGTTTTGGTGAAATTCTTACATACGAAGTAACGACACCTTACATCTTGCAAAAAAATAGGGGGGTAAATCATGGCGGGTAATCGAGAGTTTTTAAATCGCAGATTGCATTCATTGCTAGGTGTTATACCAGTAGGACTATTTTTAGTTCAGCATCTAGTAGTCAATCATTTTGCAACAGGGGGAGAGGAGTCTTTTAATAAGGCAGCAGGTTTTATGGAAAATCTGCCGTTTAGAATTATTTTAGAAACCTTTATTATTTTCTTGCCTTTATTATTTCATGCCATCTATGGGCTTTATATTGCTTTTACAGCAAAAAACAATGTAAGCAAATATGGATTCTTCCGTAACTGGATGTTCATGCTGCAACGTGTGTCTGGTGTTATTACACTTATTTTCATTGCATGGCATGTATGGGAGACTCGTGTACAAGCTGCATTTGGCGCAGATGTTAATTTCCAAATGATGGAGAATATTCTTTCGAATCCATTTATGTTCTGGTTTTATATAGTAGGCGTTATTTCAACAATCTTCCACTTCTCTAATGGATTATGGTCTTTCTGTGTAAGCTGGGGGATTACAATTTCACCTCGTTCACAATTAATAACAACATACGTTACAATTGTTATCTTTATTTTATTATCAATTGTCGGTATTCGTGCGATTACAGCATTTGTTTAATAAGCAGTAGAAAATGTTCGGATGAAATTTTGCTTTAGTTTTACTATGTAATAGGGAGTGAGTCACTATGGCTAAAGGTAAGGTAATCGTTGTCGGCGGCGGTCTAGCCGGCTTAATGGCAACAATTAAAGTTGCAGAATCAGGGACTCCGGTTGAGTTATTTTCCTTAGTACCGGTTAAACGTTCTCACTCTGTTTGTGCCCAAGGCGGCATTAACGGAGCTGTTAATACTAAGGGTGAAGGAGATTCACCATATATCCACTTTGATGACACTATTTACGGCGGAGACTTTTTAGCAAACCAGCCGCCAGTTAAAGCAATGTGTGTAGCAGCACCTGGAATTATCCATTTATTCGACCGTATGGGTGTTATGTTTAATCGTACACCTGAAGGTTTACTCGATTTCCGCCGCTTTGGTGGAACACAGCATCACCGTACTGCATTTGCTGGAGCTACAACAGGTCAGCAGCTTTTATATGCCTTAGATGAACAAGTACGCCGACAAGAGGTTGTAGGACTTGTTACGAAATACGAAGGCTGGGAATTCTTAGGTGCCGTTATTGATGATGATGGAGTTTGCCGTGGAATTTCAGCACAGAATTTAACTTCTGGTGAAATCCAAACATTTGCTGCAGATGCCGTTATTATGGCTACAGGCGGCCCTGGAATTATTTTTGGTAAATCAACAAACTCAGTGATCAATACAGGATCAGCTGCTTCTATTGTTTATCAGCAAGGGGCTTATTATGCGAATGGTGAATTTATTCAAATTCATCCAACTGCAATCCCTGGAGACGATAAGCTTCGTCTTATGAGTGAATCTGCACGTGGTGAAGGCGGACGTGTTTGGACTTATAAGGATGGTAAGCCTTGGTATTTCCTTGAAGAGAAATATCCTGCATATGGGAACCTAGTACCGCGTGATATTGCAACACGTGAAATTTTTGATGTATGTGTCAATCAAAAACTAGGTATTAATGGAGAAAACATGGTGTATCTGGATCTTTCTCATAAAGATGCGCATGAGCTTGATATTAAACTTGGCGGAATCATCGAAATTTACGAGAAGTTCATGGGTGATGATCCACGCAAAGTTCCAATGAAGATCTTCCCTGCCGTTCACTATTCAATGGGTGGACTATGGGTGGACTATGAACAGCAAACGAGCATTCCTGGCTTATTTGCAGCAGGTGAGTGTGATTATTCACAGCACGGTGCAAACCGTTTAGGTGCAAACTCCTTACTTTCAGCTATTTACGGTGGGATGGTTGCTGGACCAAATGCGGTTAAATATATTGATGGTCTTGAGAAAAGCGTTGATTCTATTTCTTCTTCTGTATTTGATCGTCATGTTAAAGAAGAGGAAGCAAAATGGAATGGCATCTTGTCTTTAGATGGAACTGAAAACGCTTATGTTCTTCATAAAGAACTTGGTGAGTGGATGACTGATAACGTGACAGTTGTTCGTGAAAACAGCAAGCTATTGAAAACGGATGAGAAAATTGTAGAGTTAATGGAACGTTTCAAAAACATTAATATTAACGATACAGCAAAATGGAGCAACCAAGGTGCTGCATTTACTCGTCAACTAAAAAATATGCTTCACTTATCTCGTGTTATTACAATTGGTGCATATAACCGTAATGAAAGCCGTGGGGCTCATTACAAGCCAGAATTCCCTAATCGTAATGATGAAGAATTCTTAAAGACAACAATGGCAAAATACACTGGAGAAGATACTGCTCCTGCCTTCCATTACGAGGAAGTTGATATTTCATTAATTGAACCACGTAAACGTGACTATACAAAAAAACATTAAGAGAAGGGGAGAGTAAGTGATGAGTGACAAAAAAACAATTCGCTTTATTATAACTCGTCAAGACAGTCCAGATTCTGCACCTTATGATGAAGAGTTTGAAGTGGAGTACCGTCCGAACTTAAACGTTATTTCAGCACTCATGGAAATACGCCGTAACCCTGTTAATGTGAAAGGTGACAAAACAACACCAATAGCATGGGATATGAACTGTCTTGAGGAAGTTTGCGGTGCCTGTTCAATGATTATTAATGGAAAACCGCGCCAATCTTGTTCGGCGCTAGTTGACCAATTAGAGCAGCCAATCCGTTTAGCTCCTATGCGTACGTTCCCTGTTGTAAGAGACTTACAAGTAGATAGAAGCCGGATGTTTGATTCATTGAAAAAGGTTAAAGCGTGGATTCCAATTGACGGTACGTATGATCTTGGTCCAGGACCACGTATGCCGGAACCAAAACGTCAATGGGCATACGAGTTATCTAAATGTATGACATGTGGTGTATGTTTAGAAGCTTGTCCGAATGTAAATAGCAAAACAAACTTTATGGGACCGGCTGTCTTTAACCAAGTTCGCTTATTTAATGCCCATCCAACTGGGGAAATGAATAAAGCTGAGCGTTTAAATGCGTTTATGGAAGATGGCGGAATGACAGGCTGTGGAAATTCACAAAACTGTGTGCAATCATGTCCAAAAGGAATTCCTATTACAACATCAATCGCTGCTGTAAACCGTGCAGCTACATTACAATCTTTCAAAAACTTCTTTGGAAGCGATCAAGTTTAATAAACGAAAGCCCTTCTTCCACTTGGAAGAGGGGTTTTTTGTTTTCAATTTATTCTAATAGTTATATAATTGTAGAATAAATGAATGATTATTCACTTTTGATTAGAGTGGGGGAGATTACATGAACAGAATAGGCTATATAAAGGATTTTTCTGCTTGGGAAGAAGGTTTTGAATTTTTTCATCCTGTTAAGGTCCGTTTTTCAGAAACAGATATGTTCGGTCATTTAAATAATACAGTTCCCTTTACTTATTTTGAAGTAGCAAGAATTGAATTTTTCAAAAGCATCGGCTTTATGCAGAATTGGGTAAATCCAAAAAATGAAACCATTCCCGTTGTAGCTGATTTGCAATGCGATTTTTTAAAGCAGGTTTTCTTTGATGAACGTTTAAAAATATATGTGAAGGCAGCAACGATCGGTACAACTTCAGTAGATCTTCACTATATGGGGAAAAAAGAGGATGGATCCGTCTGCTTTACGGGCAGAGGGACAATGGTTCAAATTTCGAAGAAAACAGGAAAAGGCTATCCATGGACTGAAGAAATGAAAACTTTGCTTCAAAATCATGTCACGAAGCTTACTAATTAATTTTAATAACTTTTTTAAAATAAAATCTTCTCCACTAAGGAATTGGTGTCACTCAAGTCCTCTGCCTTACATAAGATATTGTGACTAAATATATACCCATCCCGCGGTTCATAGCTGGCGAAAGGCAAGGAGGGTTACAATACTTGAAGGAGAACGAATTTACTCATAAGCCGTTACTCACCAAACGAGAAAGAGAAGTATTCGAACTGTTAGTACAGGATAAAACAACTAGAGAAATCGCTGGTGAATTGTTTATAAGCGAAAAGACGGTTCGGAACCACATTTCGAATGCCATGCAAAAGCTTGGTGTTAAGGGGCGATCACAAGCTGTTGTAGAGCTCCTTCGAATGGGAGAGCTAGAACTTTAATTAAGACCGGCCATCCATTATTGGATGCCGGTTTATATTATTTAATAAGTAAATTATATTTAATATACGCTTCTATATTTAATTCAGCCTTGAAATTTAGCTGAAAAAAGGTGAAAATAAATGCAATAGAGCTTGTGGATTATATCACTTGTTGGAATAGAAATAGCAATATAGGAGTTGTATGTAATGGATTTAGAAGATGTGAAAGCAGTTGATGAAATAGATACAGTAGCTATGATAGAAAAAGAGCTGCGCTATATATCAGGCATTATTAAGCAAAAGGGCCGTGAGATATTAAGCAATTACAAAATTACTCCACCCCAATTTGTTGCCCTCCAATGGCTTTTTGAAGAGGGAGATATGACAATTGGAGAGCTGTCGAATAAAATGTATCTTGCCTTTAGCACAACGACAGATCTTGTTGATCGTATGGAAAAAAACAACCTTGTTAAACGGGTTAAAGACCCTAATGACCGAAGAGTTGTTCGAATCCATCTTTTGGAAGAAGGGGAAAGGATTATTGACGAGTGTATTAAAAAGCGGCAATTATATTTAAAAGAGGTACTCGTTAATTTCACCGATGAAGAGGTTCAGCTCCTAAAAAATAACTTAACAAGATTACATCAAGATATGCGCGAAGAATGAGGCGGTTCGATTGGAAAATCCGATAGGTATTATTGATTCAGGTGTCGGAGGCTTGACTGTAGTGAAGGAAGTAATGAGGCAGCTCCCAAATGAGGAAATTATATATTTGGGGGATACGGCACGATGTCCATATGGACCAAGGCCAGGTGAAGAAGTTAAAGCATTTACTTGGGAAATAACGAGGTTTCTTTTAAACAAACAAATCAAAATGCTAATTATTGCCTGTAACACTGCAACAGCCGTTGCACTAGATGAAATCAGAAGTTCGCTGCCTATACCGGTAATTGGAGTGATATCTCCAGGAGCAAGAGCAGCGATAAAGAAAACAAAAAATAAAACGATTGGTGTCATAGGCACAGAAGGAACGATAAAGAGCGGCGCATATGAAATGGCCTTAAGGCAAATTAATAGCCGGGTAGTGATTCATAGCCTAGCCTGTCCTAAATTTGTCCCCCTCGTGGAAAGTGGGGAATTTGAGGGTCTTTTAGCTGAGAGGATCGTAACTGAAACGTTGCAGCCATTAAGAAATAAAGGAATGGATACACTAATATTAGGTTGTACACATTATCCATTGCTTGAGCCGTTAATACAAAAGGCAGTAGGGAAACAAGTCGGCGTTATTAGTTCAGGAGACGAAACAGCAAGAGAGGTTAGTACGATTCTTTATCATCAAGGCTTATTAAATAGCTGTCAGGACGAGCCAAAACATCATTTTTACACAACAGGATCGACAGATATTTTCACAAAAATTGCTTCCGAATGGTTGGCTGTACCAGTTCAAAATGTAAAAAAAGTTAAGTTATAGACCTCCTTTAGGGAGGTTTTTGTATTGGATAGGATTATCTGAGCATAGCGGTCACCAGTTCCGTTATTTGATGCAAAATGGGTTGATTTTTTATGTTTGCGGACATTGGTTCCTTCATTATGTAAAAAAACAGTGATTTTTATGCTTATTTTCGTATATAACGTATTCTGTGTCCGATTAGATCCTAAATAACCGTTGTTTTATGCTAATAATGGCTTTTGTGTCCGCATTAGCAATTCATTTCCAAGTCTATGAGAAAAATGATAAGATTATATCAAATATAATAGAATAAGGTGATATATTTTGTACGCACAGGCAGAAACTTATTTAAAGCAATACTTTGGATATTCCACATTTCGTTCCGGGCAAAAGGAAATTATCCACAATTTGCTGCAGCATAAAAATACGCTCGGCATCCTTCCAACTGGAGGAGGCAAATCCCTCTGCTTTCAGATTCCCGCACTCATTCTCCCAGGAACAGCCATTGTCATCTCTCCATTAATTTCCTTAATGAAAGATCAAGTTGATTCATTAATCACTGCAGAAATTCGAGCCACATTTATTAATAGCTCCCTTAATATGCAGGAATATAAAAAAAGAATGGCTGATATCCTTGCCGGGAAGTATAAATTAATTTATGTTGCTCCAGAACGTTTTGAATCAGACAGCTTTATAGACATGCTCAATTCTCTGCAAATATCTATGATTGTATTTGATGAGGCCCATTGTATTTCCCAATGGGGCCATGATTTCAGACCAAGCTATCGTTCCATCATTAATCATTTGGGCAGACTTAATCAAGAACCCGTAGTTGCAGCATTAACAGCAACAGCCACAAAGGATGTTGCGGATGATATTCGGAATCTCTTACATATTCACGAATCTGATAGCTTCATTACGGGTTTTGCAAGGGAAAATCTTGCTTTTAACGTGATGAAGGGTGTTAACAAAAGAGAATTTATTACACAATATTTGAAGAATCATCCTAGAGAATCAGGGATTATCTATACATCAAGCCGGAAAGAAACTGATCAGCTTTACAGCTACTTAAAGGAAAAGAACCATTCTGTTGCTAAGTATCATGCAGGAATGGGGGAGGATGCACGTAAGGAGTCACAAAACCACTTTGTTTTTGATGAAGCTGATATTATGATCGCGACTAATGCATTTGGAATGGGAATTGATAAATCCAATGTTCGTTTTGTTATCCATTATAACCTCCCGCGTAATATCGAAGCTTATTATCAGGAAGCTGGCCGAGCAGGAAGGGATGGAGACGAAAGCTCTTGTTATTTATTATTTTCACCGCAGGATATTCAGCTGCAAAAGTTTCTTATTGAGGAATCCAACCTTGATTTCCAGAAAAGAGAGCAAGAATATAATAAATTAAAACAAATGATCCACTACTGTCATACTGAAAAATGTCTGCAAGCTTATATTATCGAATATTTTGATTCGCAATATGAGAATGCAGGCTGTGGAAAATGCAGTAATTGTTTGGATAAGCGGGAGCAGATCGAAATAACGGAGGAGGCGCTCATGATATTCTCCTGTATTAAAAGAATGGGAGAACGATTTGGTGTCACCTTAACTGCACAAGTATTAAAAGGCTCCCAAAACAAAAGGATTCGCGAATTTCAGTTTGATAAATTAACCACATATGGTTTGCTTCAAAATTATAAGGAAAAAGAAATTTCGGACATCATCAATTATTTACTGGCTGAAGGATATTTAACATTAACAGATAGTAAATTTCCGGTAGTCAGACTTGCTGAGAGGGTCGTACCAGTAATAAAGAAACAAGAAAATGTTTATATGAAAAAGACAATTCAAGCCCCTATAAAGGAAGCAGAAGAAAATAGTGATTTATTTTCAGAACTGCGGACTTTGCGAAAATCGATTGCGGATCAGGAAAAGGTTCCTCCTTATGTGGTCTTTGCAGATACTACTCTAAAAGAAATGAGCCAGTATTTTCCGATTGATCGGGAGGCAATGCTAAGAATAAAGGGTGTAGGGCAAGTAAAGTATGATAGATATGGTGAATTATTCATTGAAGAAATTAAGAAATTCATCAATGATCACAATATTAACGCTGTTGCTATTCAGCAGGTAGAACCACGTTCAGACGATAAGGAGATAAACGATGCGCCTAGCTATTTATTATCCTACCAATATTATTCGGAAGGGATAACGATCGATGAAATTGCCAAAAAGCGTAAATTTTCAGCGATTACCATTCAGAACCATATCATTCGTGCTGTTCAAGAAGGAAATGCGTTGCAATGGTCTGATATTTTTAATGAAGAGACAGAACAAATCATTATGGAGGCTGTAAAAAGAGTAGGAAGGGAAAAACTGAAACCAATTAAAGATGAACTCGACTCTAATATTGATTATTTTACTATTAAAGCAGTCTTAGCGAAAAATGAATACACTTAAGTAGTTAATTGCCAATAAACAAATTCGTATGGCCCATCCAAAGACAGTTCTACAAAAAAAGCCGAATTTTTTTTCATCTAGCCGGTCTAAATTACAAACAGGCTCGTATACATGTTAGTACAAACTGTTCTTTGGAGGGATTATATGTCTATAAATAAAAAAACAACGATCGTTTCGGCTGTCTTTGCGTCATCGGTGTTTTTATCAGGTTGCGGGTTATTTGGTGGGAGCGGAAAAGAACAAATTGATCCGCCGAAATCAGTTGCCTACGAAGAAGATCAAACGGCTGTTGAAGGTCAAGAGGATGCGGGAATGGAAACTGCAGGAAATGATGAAGCTGTTACAAACACTGTGCAAACGGAGCTTTATTTAATTAATAAAGATGGATTAGTAGTCCCTCAAACTTTAAATCTGCCGAAAACAGAATCAGTCGCAACTCAAGCCTTGGAACATTTAGTAAAGGATGGTCCAGTAACAGAAATGCTGCCTAATGGCTTCATGGCTGTTCTGCCTGTTGATACGAAATTATCTGTTGATATTAAAGATAAGGTGGCAACAGTCAACTTCTCTAAAGAATTTAAGGAATATCAGGCTGAGGAGGAATTGAATATCCTTCAATCTATCACATGGACATTAACTCAATTTGAGTCGATCGATAAAGTAAAGTTTAAATTAAACGGTCATGAACTTAATGAAATGCCTGTAAATGGCACTCCTATCGGTGAAGCATATAGCAGATCAAATGGTATTAATCTCGATACTTCAGATATCCTTGATATTCGCAATACGAAGCCTGTTACTGTCTACTATATTGGTGGAGAGGCAGACTCTTACTATTATGTTCCAGTAACTAAGAGAGTAACGAATACTGAGCCTAACAATTTGCGAGCTGTTGTAAACGAGTTAGTTAAAGGTCCTGGCATTTCCTCAAACCTTGAAAGTGACTTCTTAGCAGATGTTAAGCTTTTGGATGATCCAAAAATTGAAAATGGAAAAGTGACCCTTAATTTTAATGAGTCTGTATACAGCAGTTTTGAAGAGAAAATTGTTTCCAAGCATTTATTAGAAGCGCTTGTTCTTTCATTAACTGAACAAAAAGGAATAGAAAGTGTTGCGATCACTGTTAATGGCAAGTCAGATTTTGTCAATGAAGAAGGAGAAAAAATGGCGGAGCCTGTTACACGTCCGCAAAAAGTAAACACAGGTAGTTTTTAAAAAAAGTTTTTTGATATACTATATAAAGACAATGAAAGAGGAGGCAATGGACGCCCCCTCTTCTTTATTGTTTTTGGATAAGAAAAGCGAGGCGACTGTTCAACCCCGACAAGCATAAGTCAATCTGCCAGGAAGGTTGTACTTTAACCTTCCTGGCAGATTGACTTATGACCTCGAGGTCGACAAAAATGCGACGTCCTGTCGCATTGTCGACACTAGTACGTCCTGTACGTCGGGGTTAGGAGCCACAGCTAGATAATAAGGGAGGAATTTAACTTATGCGTGCTGACGGAAGGGAACAACAGCAATTAAGACCTATACATATTGAAACGGATTATTTAAAGCATCCTGAAGGATCTGTGTTAATAAGCGTTGGAGATACAAAAGTTATTTGTACTGCCAGTATAGATGAACGGGTTCCTCATTTTATGAGGGGAGAAGGAAAAGGATGGATTACAGCTGAATATTCCATGCTTCCTAGAGCGACCGAACAACGGAATATTCGTGAAGCGGCGAAGGGGAAAATTTCTGGACGAACAATGGAAATTCAGAGATTAATTGGACGTGCTCTTCGTGCCGTTGTTGATCTTGAGGCAATCGGAGAGAGAACAATCTGGCTGGATTGTGATGTGATCCAAGCGGATGGAGGCACGCGGACTGCCTCCATAACAGGGGCATTCGTTGCCATGGCATTGGCTTTAGATAAAATTGCAAAAAGCAAAAAGCTAGCAAGCTACCCAATCAAAGACTTTTTAGCTGCAACAAGTGTAGGAATATTAGAAAATAAACAAGTTGTCGTAGATTTAAATTATATAGAAGATTCTAAAGCTCTTGTTGATATGAATGTGGTCATGATAGGCAATGGGGATTATGTTGAGTTACAAGGAACAGGAGAAGAAGCTACCTTTTCATACACCGAGCTCCAGGAGCTATTAAAAGCGGCCCAAAACGGAATGGCCTCCCTTTTTGAAATACAGAAAGAGGCACTTGGTGAAGCAATAACGAGTAAAATTAATGCAAGAAAAGAAAGTTTAGAGGGGAAGGCGTAGAATGCAAGAAGTGATTATTGCTACAAAGAATGCAGGAAAAGCAAAAGAGTTTGAGCGCATGTTCATGCCGCTTGGCTATAAAGTTAAAACCTTAATAGACTATCCGGAGATAGATGACATTGAAGAGACTGGGAGTACCTTTGAAGAGAACGCGATTTTAAAAGCAGAAAGTGTCTCAAAGACACTAAATAAAATCGTGATTGCAGATGATTCCGGCCTTTCTATCGATGCGCTAAACGGCCGGCCAGGTATTTACTCTGCTCGTTATGCTGGAGAAGAAAAAAGCGATGAAGCCAATATGGCGAAAGTGCTAGATGAATTAAATGATATACCTGATAAAGACCGACAGGCTAGGTTTTACTGTGCATTGGCTGTTGCTGTTCCAGGCCTTGAAACATTTACTGTTTCCGGTACGTGTGAAGGATTGATCTTGCGAGAAAAAAGGGGCTCAAATGGTTTTGGATATGATCCAATATTCTTTGTAGTGGACAAGGAGAAAGCCATGGCAGAATTAAAACCAGAAGAAAAGGCAGAAATTAGCCATAGGGCACAGGCCTTAAGAAAATTAGAAAGCAAGCTCCCTACCCTTCTCTCGGAAGGCAGGTAATCCATGAGAATTTTGATTGTCAGTGATAGCCATGGTTTGACGGATGAATTAGCGGAAATAAAAGAGAATTCAATGGAAATAGATAAACTGATACATTGCGGGGATTCTGAATTAAAGTCGGATCACCCGTGCTTAGAGTCTTTTACTGTAGTGCGTGGAAATTGTGATGTTGATAACTCATTTCCGGAGGAACTTGTAGAGAATTTAGGTGGTCATAAGGTTTTCATTACCCATGGCCATCGCTATGCTGTAAAATCAACCTTATTAAATCTGAGCTTGCGTGCTAAGGAAGTCGGTGCCAAGATTGTTTGTTTTGGCCACTCCCATAATCTAGGGGCAGAAATGATTGATGATATTCTTTATATCAATCCAGGAAGCATTCGGCAGCCAAGAGGACGAAAAGAGAAAACATATGTTATTATGGACATTGAAAAAGATGAAATTTGTCTGAGTGTTTATGATTTAAAGCTTGGAGAAATTAATGGATTATCACAAAAGTTTTTACTAACGTAAGATGTAATTGAAGCATATATTATTTAGGGGAAGATCACTTTCCCCTAAATAAAAAAATATTTACTTTTTATGTTGACATTTCATTGTTAGTCTAATATAATAAAACTTGTCGCTGAAGTTATTCTTTAAATATTTAATATGTCCCAGTAGCTCAGCTGGATAGAGCATACGCCTTCTAAGCGTACGGTCGGGAGTTCGAATCTCTCCTGGGACGCCATCAATACATCAAATTACATATCTTACCAAATCCAACTCACCTTTTAGGTGGGTTTTTTTGTGTAAAAAATTCTGTGAGAAAATGGATATGTTCAAAGAAGAACTAACATAAATTTCTATTTCACCATAAATATTTTTTAAAAAACTTTTCACCGAACCTAATTAAAGAAAGTCCATCAAATTAAATTTAAATTGATTGAATTTAATTTGTTCATAAAAAAGTTAAAAAATTTATTATATGTATGAACATTTGTAAATCA
Source organism: Bacillus sp. JJ1773 (assembly GCF_036962035.1). Classification (NCBI taxonomy): domain Bacteria; kingdom Bacillati; phylum Bacillota; class Bacilli; order Caryophanales; family Bacillaceae; genus Bacillus; species Bacillus sp. JJ1773. Next base: position 8,799 of record NZ_JBALNX010000080.1, on the reverse strand, counting down.
ACGATGAAAGCGGATACAGCAAAACAGAGTAATTAAAATTATCAAATAATTTGCAAATAAGGTGTTGACGGTTTAATAAAATCAGCGTAAGATAGTCCTCAATATAAGAAAATAAAAAGCTCAACAAAAGGTAAGCAGACACTTTAGTTGATAAACTAATTTCTTGAAACAGTTTTTTTTAACCTAAAAGTTCAATGGTTTAAAGTAGTAAAAAATCATGTAATACTGATTAAAGCGAAGAAGAGGATAAGTAGTTTTATGTTATGGGATTTGCAGAGAGCCGGCGGGTGCTGAAAGCCGGTAATTCCAACGTAAAGTGAACTCACCTCAGAGCACCAGCTTGAAAGATCTTTCAAGTAGAGTTGGTCGGGTGTTGCCCACCCGTTATCAAAACGAACAGGAATATCTGTTCATAAGTGCACGCTTTTGCGTGAATTTAGGGTGGTACCGTGGAATAGGTTATTAAGCCTTTTCATCCCTTTACCTGCGATAAGTAGGTTTATGAGGGATGGAAGGGCTTTTTTTATTGAAAATATGTAAGGAACAAAGAGGAGGTTTTATTAGAATGTTGCAGGAAGCTGCCTATACAGAATCAAAGTCTGAGACTACAACAGTCACGGGTGCAGATCTGTTATTAGAAGCCTTGGAAAAGGAAAAGGTAGAAGTAATTTTTGGATATCCAGGAGGAGCTGTCCTACCGATTTATGACAAAATTTATCATTCAAAAATCCTCCATGTTTTGCCTAGACATGAACAAGGCGGAATTCATGCCGCTGAAGGCTACGCAAGGATTTCTGGTAAGCCAGGGGTAGTGATCGCCACTTCAGGACCAGGAGCGACAAACATTGTGACAGGATTAACAGATGCCATGATGGACTCCTTGCCTCTTGTCGTATTTACAGGTCAGGTAGCAACAAGTGTCATCGGTTCAGATGCTTTTCAGGAAGCTGACATTCTGGGAATTACAACACCAATAACAAAGCATAACTATCAAATTCGAAATATTGAGGATATTCCAAGGATCGTGAAAGAGGCATTCTATATTGCATCTAGCGGAAGACCTGGTCCAGTGCTAATAGATGTTCCAAAGGATATTGCAGCTTCTGTATCAAATCGTCCGGAAGAACAAGAAATTAATTTACCTGGGTATCAGCCAACGTTACAGCCTAACTATTTACAAATTCGTAAATTAACTGAAGCTGTTAGCAGTGCAAAGAAACCAGTCATACTAGCGGGTGCCGGGGTGCTTCATGCTAAAGCTTCTCAAGAATTAAAGGAATATGCCGAACAGCAGCAGATTCCTGTTATCCATACATTGCTAGGCTTAGGCGGTTTCCCTGCTGATAATAAACTTTTCGTAGGACTTGCAGGGATGCATGGCTGCTATGCGGCAAATATTGGCCTAAGTGAATGTGATTTACTTATCAATATCGGAGCACGCTTCGATGATAGATTAACGGGTAATTTACAGCACTTTGCACCTAAAGCAACAGTAGCTCACATCGATATTGACCCAGCTGAAATTGGCAAAAACGTGCCGACAGCTATTCCGATTGTTGCTGATGCAAAGGAAGCATTAAAGCAATTGGTTCAGCAAAATGGAAAGCCGCCAGTCAATACGGAGTGGCGTGAGCAGATCCAAAAATGGAATGAGGAATATCCGTATTATTACGGAGTGTCTACTGAAGACAATTTAAAGCCTCAGAAAACAATGGAGATGCTATTCGAGAAAACAGCCGGAAATGCAATTGTTGTTACAGACGTTGGTCAGCATCAAATGTGGGCAGCGCAGTATTATCGTTTTAATCAAGCAGATAGATGGGTTACTTCAGGGGGATTAGGAACAATGGGATTCGGTCTTCCAGCAAGTATCGGTGCCCAATTCGCAGATCCGGACGCATGTGTAGTTGCCGTCCTAGGAGATGCAGGATTCCAAATGTCCACACAAGAGCTTGCTGTAATAAGGGAATTTAATCTTCCAATTAAGATTTGTATTTTTAACAACCACTCTTTAGGAATGGTACGTCAATGGCAGGAAATCTTCTATGAATCGCGTTTTTCACATAGTAAAATCTCGGTTCAGCCCTCTTTCGTGAAACTGGCTGAAGCATACGATATTAAAGGGTATGTGATTAGATCAGAGGAAGAAGCAGAGAAAATTTTAAACGAAGTATTAAATGATCGTGAACCTGTTCTGTTAGATTTCAGAATTGATCCAAATGAAAATGTATATCCAATGATCGCACCAGGAAAAGGATTGCATGAAATGGTAGGTGCTAAGCCTTGAAAAGAACAATAAGCATGACAGTACTAAACCGTCCAGGAGTATTAAATAGAATAACAAACTTATTTTCTAAGCGGAATTTTAACATTGAAAGTATTTCAGTTGGCCTGACAGAACATGAAGGCGTTTCTCGAATCACATGTGTTGTCCATGTAGAGAGTGATCGTGAAGCTGAACAAATCACGAAACAGCTTAATAAGCAAATTGATGTATTAAAGGTAGTAGATATAAGTGATCAATCAATTGTCGCAAGGGAATTAGCCTTAGTAAAAGTTCTTGCAACTCCACAAACAAGAAGCGAAATTTATTCACTTATTGAACCATTTCGAGCAACTGTTATCGATGTGGGCAAGGACAGCTTAGTTATTCAAATAACGGGTGAATTTGAAAAGATTGAAGCCTTTATTGAACTAATTAAGCCATACGGTATTAAAGAATTAGCGAGAACTGGAACAACGGCCTTCCCTAGAGGGACACAGAGATCAGCAAAAGAATTAAAGACAATTTCAATTGTTTAAGAGAATGGTGCTAATCATTCAACTCATTAAACTAGTATAATAACTAAAAAATTCAAAATAAAAAATAAACTTTAGACGAAGAAAGGGAGAATAACAATGGCAAAAATGTACTATAACGGAGACGCAAATGCAGCATATTTAAATGGAAAGAAAGTAGCAGTAATTGGTTACGGTTCACAAGGTCATGCACATGCACAAAATATGAGAGACAGCGGTGTTGAAGTTGTCATTGGTCTTCGTCAAGGAAAGTCATGGGATAAAGCAGTGGAGGATGGCTTCCAAGTATATCCTGTAGGCGAAGCAACTGCACAGGCAGATATCGTAATGATTCTATTGCCAGATGAGCAGCAAACAAAAGTATATATTGAAGAAATCAAGCCTAACCTAACAAATCAAGCCATCATGTTCGCTCATGGTTTCAACGTTCACTTTAACCAAATCGTACCACCAGCAGACTGTGATGTGCTTCTTGTTGCACCAAAGGGACCAGGTCATTTAGTAAGAAGAACTTACGAGCAAGATGCAGGCGTACCAGCATTATTCGCTATCCACCAGGATGTAACAGGCGAAGCGAAAGAACTTGCTTTAGCATATGCAAAAGCAATCGGATCGTTGCGTGCAGGCGCATTAGAAACAACTTTCAAAGAAGAGACAGAAACAGACCTTTTCGGAGAGCAAGCAGTACTTTGCGGTGGTTTAACTGCACTTGTAAAAGCTGGTTTCGAAACATTAGTAGAAGCTGGATACCAGCCAGAACTTGCTTATTTTGAAACATTACACGAATTAAAGCTAATTGTTGACCTAATGTATGAAGGCGGAATGGCTGGAATGCGCTATTCAGTATCTGATACAGCAGAATGGGGAGATTTCGTAACTGGTCCTCGTATTGTTGATGCTAGAGTGAAAGAGGAAATGAAGGCTGTACTTAAAGATATTCAAGATGGCAAATTTGCACAAGGCTGGATCTTAGAAAACCAAACAAACCGCCCAGTTTATACTGCAATCAAGGCTAGAGAAAACGAGCATTTGATTGAAAAAGTAGGTAAAGAACTAAGATCCATGATGCCGTTCATAAACCAAGGCAAAAAGAAAGAAGTTGTCGGTAGTGCAAAAAATTAAAATATTCGATACAACTTTGAGAGATGGGGAACAATCAGCCGGTGTCAATCTTAACTTATCAGAGAAACTTGAAATTGCGAGACAACTAGAAAGATTAAACGTCGATATCATTGAAGCTGGCTTTCCAGCAGCGTCAAAAGGTGATTTTTCATCTGTTCAAAAAATTGCTCAAATGGTTAAAAATTGTTCTGTAACGGGTCTTGCACGCGGCGTCATTTCGGATATTGATGCTGCGTGGGAGGCACTTAAGGACGGTGCAGAACCTAGATTGCATACTTTTCTTGCTACATCACCGATTCATCGCCAATATAAATTAAAGATGTCAAAAGAAGAAGTAATCGAAACGGCAGTTCAATCCGTTAAATATGCTGCTAAAAGGTTCCCGATTATTCAATGGTCAGCGGAAGATGCTTCTAGAACGGAACTGCCTTTCTTAGCCGAAATTGTAGAAAAGGTAATCCAGGCTGGAGCTCACGTCATTAACCTGCCAGATACCGTTGGATACGGGACCCCGGAAGAATACGGAAAGATTTTTAAATACTTAAGAGAACATGTTCCTTCTATTGATAAGGTTTCTTTATCAACTCATTGTCACGATGATCTTGGGATGGCTATTGCTAACTCATTGGCAGCGGTAGAAAATGGAGCAACGCAGGTTGAAGGAACAATCAACGGAATTGGCGAAAGAGCTGGGAACGCAGCTCTTGAGGAAATTGCAGTTGCCTTGCATATTCGGAAGGATTTCTACCAAGCTTCAACTCGCTTGAATCTTCAGGAGATTAGCCGCTCAAGCAGTATCGTGAGCAAACTGACTGGAATGGTTGTTCCAGCCAATAAAGCGGTAGTAGGCAAAAATGCATTTGCCCATGAATCTGGTATTCACCAGGATGGAGTACTAAAAGAAAAAACAACTTATGAAATTATTTCTCCAGAATTAGTTGGTGTACAGTCCAATTCTTTAGTACTTGGAAAGCATTCCGGAAGACATGCCTTTAAAAATCGCCTAAATGAACTAGGCTTAAATGTTCCAGATGATGAGCTTAATAAATTATTTGTTTCCTTTAAAGAATTGGCCGACCGGAAAAAAGAGTTGACTGATTATGATTTAGTTGCACTTGTACTTGATGAAAAATTATCAAAAGAAGTTAGCTTCTATGAATTAAATCAAATTCAGGTTCAATATGGAACAAATCAAATCCCGACAGCAACAGTTACATTGATGGGTATTAACAAGGAAGTCATTCAGGAAGCTGGGACTGGGGCTGGCAGCATCGAGGCGCTTTATAATACGCTAGAAAAATGCGTAGATGGATCCATTAATTTATTAGATTATCGAATCCAGTCAGTTGGTGCAGGCAGGGATGCTTTAGCAGAAGTTTATGTGAAAATGAAATACTTGGATATCGAGACGAGCGGGCGCGGACTTGCACAGGATGTGCTGGAGGCTTCAGGAAAAGCGTATTTAAATGCCATTAACAGAGTCATTTATATGAAAAATATGGGTCGTGAACTTAGTTTAACCTAATAAATAATAAGGTTACTTTGGATCATCTAGAAAATCACATAAATATTAAACGGAGGGATAAAAATGGAGAAGCGTATCGCTGTACTACCAGGAGATGGAATCGGCAAAGAGGTGGTAAAAGGAGCAATAGAAGTTTTACAGGCTGTTGGAGAGCGTTTCGGTCACCAGTTTCATTTTGAATATGGAAAAATTGGTGGGGAAGCAATTGATACGGTTGGAACACCGCTGCCCGATGAGACAGTTGACCTATGCAAGCAAAGCGATGCGGTTTTACTAGGGGCAGTTGGCGGTCCTAAATGGGAGAGCCAGCCACCCCACCTCCGGCCCGAACGCGGTTTATTGAAAATTCGTAAGGATTTAAATTTATATGCCAATTTAAGACCAACTAGCTATTATCAAAGTCTTGCAGATTCTTCCTCTCTTAAAAAGGAAGTTATTGAAGGCGTAGATATGCTGATGGTTAGGGAATTAACGGGCGGCTTATACTTTGGAAAGCCAAGTGAACGTATAACAAGAGATGGCGAAGATGCTGTCGTAGATACATTGTTTTATAAAAAAGAAGAAATGCAAAGAGTCATTAAGCTTGCATTTGAGCTTGCAAAAGCACGTAAGGGGAAAGTGACTTCAGTCGACAAGGCTAATGTATTGGAATCGAGCAGAATGTGGAGAGAGGTAGCCGAAGACATTTCAAAGGACTATCCTGAAGTCGTTCTCGAGCATATGTTAGTTGACAATGCGGCAATGCAGCTTATTAGAAAGCCGACACAATTTGATGTCGTAGTTACTGAGAATTTGTTTGGAGACATCTTAAGTGATGAAGCTTCAGTTCTTACTGGCTCATTAGGAATGCTGCCATCAGCAAGTTTATCAGCGGAAGGGCCATATCTATATGAACCAATCCATGGATCAGCTCCTGATATCGCCGGGAAAGATCTTGCTAATCCACTAGCAACGATTCTTTCAACAGCAATGATGCTAAGACTTTCATTTGAAATGAATGAGGAAGCAGAAGCCATTGAACATGCAGTAAATCAAGTGCTTGAAGCCGGATACCGCACAGGAGACATTATGTCGGACGGAATGAAACAAGTTTCAACTACTGAAATGATTGCTGAAGTAAAAGCAACATTGCTTGATAATGAAGCTATTTTGAACATCATGGGTGCTTATGCATAGAAAAGCGGAAACGATTGGACACGACCAGAATTGGTCGTGTTTATTTTAAAAATAACAATTGAAGGGGGAGGAAAAAATGGGAAAGTCAATTATTGAAAAAATTTGGGAACAACATATTGTCCATCAGGAAGAGGGGAAACCTGACCTATTATATATTGACCTGCATTTAGTCCATGAAGTTACTTCTCCACAGGCGTTTTCTGGACTGAGAATGAAGAATCGTAAGGTAAGAAGACCTGATAAAACCTATGCAACGGTTGATCATAACATCCCAACAGATAATCGTTATGAAATCAATGATACTGTTGCCTTAAATCAAATGTCAACTTTAGAAAAGAACTGTACAGAGTTTGGCGTTCAACTAGCAGGCATTGATAGCCCGGATCAAGGGATTGTTCATGTTATCGGACCTGAGCTTGGTTTAACTCAGCCAGGAATGACTATTGTTTGCGGTGATAGTCATACATCCACACATGGAGCTTTTGGATCCATTGCGTTTGGAATTGGGACTAGCGAGGTAGAACATGTTTTAGCGACTCAAACAATTTGGAGAGCAAAGCCAAAAACATTAAAGCTAGAAATTAATGGTGAGCTTAAAAAAGGCGTGTCTGCAAAGGACGTAATTCTTTACGTTATTGCGAAATATGGAATTGATTTCGGAACAGGTCATGTAATTGAATATTGTGGAGACACGATCAAGAGAATGACTATGGAAGAAAGAATGACAATTTGTAATATGTCCATTGAGGGCGGAGCGCGTGCTGGACTTATAAGCCCAGACGAAACGACATTTAATTATATTCAAGGAAGAAGATATGCTCCAAAGGGTGAGGATTTCTCTCAGGCTGTGGATAAGTGGAAGGAGCTTGCTTCAGATGCAGATGCTGAATATGATCGTGTCATCGCAATTGATGCAAATGACATTGCTCCAATGGTAAGCTGGGGAACAAATCCATCGATGACTGCAAAAATAAGTGATCGAATCCCGACTATGAATGATTGCAAAACGGAAATTGAAAAGAAATCGCTTGAACGGGCATTGGCCTACATGGGATTGCAGGAAGGTCAAAAAATTGAAGATATTGAGATCCAGCATGTCTTTATTGGCTCTTGTACAAATTCAAGAATTGAGGATCTGCGCCAGGCTGCTAGCATTGCAAAAGGAAAGAAAGTCCATCCGAATGTTAGAGCACTTGTCGTTCCAGGTTCACAGCAAGTGAAGAAGCAAGCAGAATCAGAAGAGTTAGATGTCATCTTCAAACAGGCTGGTTTTGAATGGCGTGATTCCGGCTGCAGCATGTGTTTAAGTATGAACAATGATATCGTTCCTAGCGGAGAGCATTGTGCTTCAACTTCCAATCGGAATTTCGAGGGCAGACAAGGTTCTGGAGCAAGAACACACTTAGTCAGTCCAACTATGGCTACAGCAGCTGCGATCTATGGAAGATTCGTTGATGTTAGCTCGTTGATTACAGCAGAAACAGTTTAATCATAGGAAAAAGGAGGGAATACGAATGAGCGGTTTTAAAGTTTTAGAAGGAAAAGCGGCAGCTCTTGATAGAGCAAACGTGGATACAGATCAAATTATCCCGAAGCAATTTTTAAAAAGAATAGAAAAAACAGGATTTGGCCAATTTTTATTTTATGATTGGCGTTTTTTGAAGGATGGGGAGCCTAATCCAGACTTCGAATTAAATCGTCCCGAAAACGCAGGTGCAACCATTTTAATTGCCAATGAAAATTTTGGATGCGGCTCATCAAGGGAGCATGCACCTTGGGCGCTATTGGATTATGGCTTTAAAGCGGTCATTGCCCCTTCATTTGCTGATATTTTTCATCAAAATTGCTTAAAGAACGGAATACTTCCAATTCAGCTCAAAGAGGATGAAGTATCCTATTTATTAGCCAAAGGAAAAACTCAAGCGTTTAAGCTGAAAATTGACTTAGAACAGGAAACGATCTCAGATGATAGTGGCTTCTCCACATCTTTCCCTATAAATGATTATTGGAAGAAGATGCTGATGAACGGCTGGGATGAAATTGAAATTACCCTTCAGCTCGATGATAAAATTGATGAATATGAAAAAACTTTATCAGCTGTTAAGTAAACAAAAGGATTCACAGTTTTCTCTGTGAATCCTTTTGTTTCGTCCAGCTGCAGCGCCTACCCCCGACGT
>NZ_JBALNX010000008.1:0-18663 GCF_036962035.1 Bacillus sp. JJ1773 | reverse complement strand
TAATCAAACGTTTAATTAGACAGATTTATAGGCAGAAAATACTAATTTTACAAATGGTTTACCATAAATTAATAATAATCATATATAATACTATGGAAGTAGTAAAAACTAATAGGAGGTAAGCCATGCAAAGGTTGAAAAAGGGTTTTGCTGTATTAGTTTCATCGTTAGTAGTTTGGTCCGGGTTTGGAGGACAGTTTCTCGTTAACGCGGAAGGAACTGCGAGTGCGGACACAAAGAAAATTACGATTTTGCATACGAATGATTCACATGGCCGCGTAGTGGAAAGCAGCAGTGATGGAATGGGGTTTGCAAAGATTTCAACGTTGGTTAAGCAATTCGAAAGTGAAAATCCGAATACGCTTTTATTAGATGCGGGAGATACCTTACACGGAACAACTTTTGCCACACTTAGTAAAGGGGAAAGCGTTGCGGAAGTGATGAACAAAGTTGGCTATGATGGCATGGCTGCAGGTAACCATGATTTTAACTATGGGTATGAGAGACTGCTAGAATTAGAAAAGAAAGTAGTTTTCCCAGTTTTAAGTGCGAACGTTCGTAAAGCGGATGGCTCATTGCTATTAAAGCCTTATGTTATTAAAGAAGTGGATGGCATAAAGCTAGGGATTTTTGGCTTATCCACTCCAGAAACACATTATAAAACTCACCCTAAGAATGTTGAGGGTTTAACTTTTACTGATCCGGTTGTTGAAGCTCAGGCAATGGTAAAAGAATTAAAAGGTCTAAATGTTGATATGATCGTTGCTGTGACACACTTAGGGATTGATGAGTCCAGTACTGATACATCTATTAAAGTAGCAAAAGGTGCACCTGGAATCGACTTGATTGTAGATGGTCACAGCCACTCTACTCTTGTAGAGGGATTGCAAGGTGAAAATGATACGTTAATTGTAAGCTCAGGTGAATATACGAAAAATCTTGGTGTTGTTGAGTTAACATTTGAAGGCAAGAAATTAACTGGCAAAAAAGCAAAATTAATCAAAAAAGAAGAAACAGCTGATGTAAAACCAGATCCAGAAGTGGAGAAGGTAATTAAAGATATTCAAGCAGCCCAAGAAGAAATTTTATCAGAAGTAATCGGAAAGACAGCAGTGAAGCTTGACGGCGAACGTGAACAAGTACGTACAGGCGGAACGAACCTCGGTAACCTGATTACAGATGCGATGGTCGATATGACCGGTGCAGAGGTAGCAATTATGAACGGCGGCGGTATCCGTGCATCCATCGATGAAGGAGATATTACGAAAGGTGAAGTCGTGACAGTATTGCCGTTCGGAAACTACATCGTTACGAAGAAGTTAACAGGAGCGCAACTTAAATCCAGTCTTGAAAATGCAGTCAATTCATATCCTGAATCCAAAGGTGCCTTCCCGCATATTAGCGGTCTGACATTTGCCATTGATACAGCACAAAAAGTGGGCGAGCGTATTCATTCTATGAAAATTAACGGGCAGCCTGTCGATATGAATAAACAATATGTTGTTGCAACAAATGATTTCATGGCTGCAGGCGGTGATGAGTATACTTCCTTTAAAGACAGCCCAATCGAAAATGAGTTCCCTGCTCTTGATGAAGCCCTAATTGCTTATATCCAAAAGCTTGGAACAGTTAACACGAAATATGAAGCCCGTATTGTGGCAAAGCCAGTTGAAAAAGAAGAACCAAAAGAAGAACCAAAAGAAGAAACAAAACCAGCTCCAAAAGTTTACTGGGATGGCCTATTAATGAAAAAAGGTCAAATTGGCCGTGTGATCATTGAAAAGCCTATCAATCTATGGAAGAAAGATGCAAACAACAAGCTTACTTTTGTTCGTGTCTTAAACCCAGGTGAAAAATATCGAGTATACAACTATGACAGCCAGAACTTCGGCCAGTACGGAGTTGGCGGCGGCCATTATGTAACGAAGATGGAAGGGTTTGTTAAATATGAAACACCTTCTAAGAAGAAATTGGCGGAATTGAATAAGTAAAGTTTAGTAAAAAGCGGAGGCTGTAGTTGGCTCTCTGCTTTTTACTTTTTTAAGGGTAAATGGAAAAACAAGATAAATGGTCTAAATTTACCCATTTTAATAAAACTCCAATTCCCTTTTACTGCTTCTGTCAAAAGTGTAAGATAGTAACTATGAACTGAAAAAAAGTTTTTAAGGGAGAAAGTGATGAAAAAAGTTTATGTTTTGCTGTTTGTTTTACTGTTAAGCTTCGTCTCATATGCTCCGGTACAAGCTTCTGAAGAAAAGGTATCTATTAGCGGCAGCTCCATTTTAACCGCGAAACAAATGGGTGATTTTGTCCTATTAAAGTATCCTGAACCTAAATTAACGACTGTTGATATTTATAGATTAGCAGATTTATATATATCTTTAGGTCGCCAAGAGGGGATTCGCGGGGATATTGCTTTTGCCCAAGCCATTCTGGAAACAGGCTATTTTCAATATGGGAAGGATGTTCTGCCTGAGCAGAATAACTACTCCGGGATTGGGGCCGTTGGGGGCGGTGCACAAGGGGCTCATTTCAACACGCCTGAGGAAGGGGTAAGAGCTCAGATTCAGCATTTGAAAGCCTATGCAAACAACGAACCTCTCGTTACAGAAAAAAACGATCCGCGCTTTGATTATGTAAAGAGGGGGATTGCTCCTTACTGGACAGATTTGAATAATCGCTGGGCCGTGCCGGGAGAATTTTACGGCGAGCGGATTCTTGCTATTTTTTCAGAGATGAAGAGTATTAACTTGGAAATTCCAAATGTAGGCAGTCAATGGACATCCAAGCTCCCAGCTGCTGCCGTTTATTTAAAAGCGGATATGCCGCTCATCAGTCCTGATGGAGCAGTAGCAAAAGTGCTGAAAAAAGGGTACTCGTATAAAGTATTTGGAACAATAGGAAACAACTATAATTTGGGCGGAAATTATTATATTCCCGCCAACAGCAGTAAAATGAGTGTATATATTGGAAGATTGCATATTAAAAATAAAGATATTAATCTATACCGCCCAGATGGGAAAGTTCATCGAAAGTTAATTCCAGGTGAGCTCATTAAAGTGTTTAGCTTTGATAACAATGCTTATTATGTTGGCGGAGGCTACTATATTCAAAGGAATGCAGGGGTTTCTTTTTATAAAGGAACGATTCAAATCACTGCGGATACCCCGCTCTACGCTTCTAATGGAAGTGTAGCGAGAACGCTTAAAAAGGGTCAAGTATTTAGAGTCTATGCGATCCAAGATAATAAGCTGGATCTAGGCGGCGGTTACTATTTAAACTATGATAAGCAAAAACAGTCTTATACGAATCATTAATTTATTGGAGACCACTGGGCTTTTGCCAGTGGTTTATTTTTTGTTAAAAAATGGATTGGCTGACAACCTGCTCGATTTGGCTATAAACCTCACAAATAGGCCGACAACCCTCCCCGATTTGCTGCCAAATTAATATAATCGGACACATTCCCCCAATTAAACTAAATAAATCCTACAAAATATACCAGAAGTAATAGTCCTGTGATTATTTACCCAATTATTTCAAACTATGGGGTTATTAGGGGAATTATTTCTGCTAGTAAGCTAGAATGATAGGTAGATAAAATTTGGAGGTACGCCCATGGTTTATTACGTGCACCTATTGAAGGGACTTCTGGCCCCGAACACATTCTCCTATCAAATCATGAGGGCAGAGACGATAAGAGGGTTGTGGAAAAAGGCTATTTGGCTAACCGTGATAAGTATGATTCTGTTTACGCTTAGCGGTTATTTCGGTATCGGTATGGATTTCCTGACAAAAGAAATAACAGATTTAAGCAGGAAAGAATTTGAAATGGAGAAACTTTTTGCCATAGTTGGACGTCTAATATGGGGAATGATCTTTTCATTGCTAGTCCTTTTTGGATTTTCTGTGATTCTTTGGGCCATTCTCGATATGTCTTATAAGAAAATAGTCGTTGTTCAGCAATTTGTACTTTGTATTCTTTTATTGGAAAAAGCCATATTACTGCCATTCAATATTTGGCTTGGGATTGGTCCGGAGGCCTCTCCGTTTTCCCTTGGCGTCATAGCTGCCTACTTAACATCCAGCAGTATTTTAGTATATTTTTTCTCCCATATATCGCTTTTTACTGTTTGGGTGATTTTTTTCCAATATAAGGCGTTAAAAGGTTTGGGTGAAAGAAGCCCGAAGACAGTCCTGCTCACGATCATTCTCGCTCATCTTTTCATTTGGGTTGTGTCTGCCTTGTTATCCTATCTTGAGATTGAGAAACTCATTTAAGGCGGGGGTGATACGGATGAAGAAACGGATCAAAATGATTTTAGCAGCGGGTGTTTTCCTATTAGTAGCGGGTAATTTGTTTTTAATAGTAAAAGATCATTCAAAAATTGAACGCTCTGCCTTTATTAAAAGCTATTCAATGGCAGTTGAAAAAGACATCAAGGAAACTCTACATAAAAAAGGGATTGTGGCCCCTCTGGAAGACTATCATTATTATTATGATCAAAAAATGGGAGTATTTAAGCAGTTTTTTGTAAAGAAAGGAGAAACAGTTGAAGTTGGCACCCCGCTATACGAGTATATTTCTGCTGACTTAGAAGCGGATATGGCGAGGATTGAAGCGGAGAAAACCAAAATTGAAAATCAAATCGAAGTAGTAGAAAGACATATAACTGAGCTCCGCTATTACAAGGATTCCTTACATTTTGATGAGGAAGAAAAGGCTGTTGGGCTTTCCATTTTACATAGTGTCGAGCAGGATATTTATGAAAAAGAATTGCAGGCTGACCTGTTAAGACAGACAGCTGATAAGCATGAGCAGGAGCTGCAGGATATACAAGCGAATGAAGGGGAAATGACAGTTGTCAGTGATTTTGAAGGAATCATTAAAGAAATCAATATCGGACTGCATAACCCGCTGATCACGATTAGTTCTGCTATCCCAACGATTGAAGGGCTATTAAATGAGGAAGAAAGGGTTAAGGTTGAAACGGGGATTCCGGCGGTCATTTCTTCTAAACATATAAATGGTAAAGGAATGCTAACGAAAGCTGACAAATTACCAGATCACGTCCAATCAGAAAAGGAAAGTCTATACCCATTTTCAATTCAGATGGATGATGAGGTCCCTGACCTGCTTCAAGGATCCCATGTCGAGGTCACATTAATTACAAAAGAAGTAAATGGGGCAATCATGGTTCCGAAGCAAAGTATCATCAAACAGAAGAAGAAGTCCTTTGTCTGGGTTATTACATCAGGCGGAATCCTGGAAAAACGAGAAATCAAGACTGGAATCGCGTCAGGCAATAAACTACAGATCGAATCAGGGGTTGAAAAGGGAGAGCTCATCGTAAACAATCCTGCTTCAATACAACAAGGTGAAGGCCCCAAAATCATGACACCTCTGAATCTATCAAACATAGAGCGGTCTGAAATTGAGCAAATGAGAAAAAAGCATATTTTTAAACATATAGTAAAAGGGATTTTAATAAGATAGAGGTAGTTGTCGAATTTCATAAAAAGTTTGGTCATGGTAATTGTTGCTATTTTTTTACAGATATATGTACTATAGGGTTATAAAAGAGAAGGGGGATCATATGAAGAAATGGGTTAAGAATGCTTTTACAATTACTGTAGGGCTTGGTTTGTTTTCTAGTAATCTAGGACCTTCCACGATAGCATCGGCGGAGTCACCTAAACAATTACAGAATGTTTCGGCTGTTCAAGTGAGCAATCCTCAGCTGCAAAGCAAGCTCGACCAGTATAAAGAAAAGGCTTTGAGTGAAGATACATTCATTATTAAATATACGAAGCCTTTGTCTCCTGCAGAGCATAGAATGGCAGGCGGAACACTTGTTACAAATATACCAGCCTTAAATTATGCCGTAGTAAAGGTAAAGAATAAAAAAGATTTGCAAAAGGTCATGCAAAAGTATAAAGGCCTAAGCCATGTGAATTCAGTCAATCCAAGTGCGATGTACAAGCCATTAAGTGTGCCCGATCCGAAGGTGAACGAGCAATATCACATAAACTTGCTTAACTTAAATCAAGCCCATAAGCTGGCTGGCAAGAATACAGTAACGGTTGCTGTCATTGACCAAGGGGTTGATACGCAACATCCGGAATTAAAGGGGAAACTTCTCCCAAGTTATAATGCAGTAAACCCAATGAATCAAGGCACACCTGATTATCATGGGACACATGTGACTGGGATTATTGCAGGTAATAAAAATAATGGAATTGGCGGCTTTGGTGTGAATCCAAATGTGAAGATTCTTCCTATTGACGTTTTTGATCGCAGCTGGGGCGCTTATGACTATTCGATTGCCCAAGGGATTTTGCATGCGGTAGAAAAGAACGTGAAAGTAATTAACATGAGCATAGGCGGACCAATGAAATCGCCATTAATTGAAGAAGCCGTCAAAAAAGCATTAGAGAAAAATATCACGATTGTCGCTGCTGCCGGCAATACAGGGGATACAATGGTTAGTTATCCTGCAGCATACGAGGGAGTTATTAGTGTCGGTTCCGTTGATAAATCTAAAAAACTCTCAAATTTTTCGAGTTATGGCCCGTCCGTAGATATTGTCGCACCTGGTGATGAAGTATACGCTCCAATCTATGAACCTGAGAAATTATCAAGCTTCCGTGAAATGAGCGGTACATCGATGGCCTCTCCGATGGTGGCAGGAGTAGCTTCACTGCTTTTATCAAAGCATCCAAACTTAACACCATCACAGGTTGAATATATTTTAGAGCATACAGCACAAGACCTTGGTGACCCTGGGTTTGATATTAAATACGGAAATGGACTTGTCAATCCAGTCGCTGCGCTTAACTTTGATATTAAGAAGCTTCCTTCCTTTACGAGCAAGCCTTGGACTGATAAGGAAATTGAAGAAAATGCAGCCCCTGTAGATTTAGCAAAAACGAGCGAAGTCAAGGGAGCCATTACGAAGCCATTCGAAGAGAAGTGGTATTCGGCTGAAGTGAAAAAAGGAGAGTATATCCAATTTGCTCTAGAAGGGTCTAAACAATTTGATTACAAATTAATGCTTAACCTTCAATCACAAGAGGGCAAAGATAAGCTCGATGTGAACAATGTGATGGACGGAAAGACAGAAGGGAAATTGTATAAAGTTCCTTATACTGGAACCCTTTCATTTGGTGTGAAAGATGTGAATGGAAGCTATGATGATTCAAATAAGCAGCAATCCAAATACACACTTTCCGTTAAAAAGCACCCAGTTCTTCCAGCGGATGAATCTACTTTCGATGAACCAATAAAAATCGAGCTTCCATACGATACATCAAAAGAAAAGTATACTTTAATTGGTGAAGAAGGGGACAATGATTATTTTAATTTTACTGTTGAGGAAGAGCAGGTTATTAAAATTGACCTGTCAGGAATACCTGGAGTTGATACAAGTTTAAGTGTTTACGAGATTTTCAAGATGCCTCCGCCTGAAGAAGGAGGAATGGAAATCGAATTCGAACTTCCTGCTTTGAAGGAAGACGAGCGTGATCCGAACTTCTATGCCAATAATAAAGGGAAGAGCGAAGGCGAATCCTTATCGTTTTTGGCACAGCCAGGAATGGACTATTCAATCAAAGTCTCAAATAAAGAAAGCAATTACTTTGGGATTTTCGACTTTTTCTTTAACTGGGGAATGATTGAAGAAAAGCAAACCCCTGAATCATCAGCTATTCCGTACGAGCTGAAGGTACAAGGAAAAGTTCTTCCGCCAGACGAAGATTCATTGCCAATGATGCATATCATGGACGAAGACAGCTCAATTGAGAAACAGAGAGAGCTTCTATTAATGGAACAGCCCGCAGAAGAATTTGACTATGTTCAGATGATTAAGGATGGTGCGCAGCCTTATAATATCAACGATGAAGCGACAGGTTATTTGCAAACATTGGAGGATGAGGACTGGTTCAGCGTCACACCAGAGGAAAACGGCATTTACGAATTCTCTTTAGAAGAGAATAATGCAACTGTACCGATGTTTGGAATCTACCAAGTAAGAACAGAGAAAGATCGTGATGGAAAAGAGTTCTCCTATATGGAGCAGATTACATCAAATGAATATTCCTTCTGGATGAATGGCCGCTTGGAAAGCCGTTTATTCACTGGATTCAAAAAGAATGAAACCTACTATATTAAAGCAAATACAAACTATTATAATGGGGCCATTTCTTTTGATCCATATAAGTTTACGTCTAAGCTAACTGTGAAAAATCCTCAGGATAAATATGAGGATAATGACAAAATGGAAGAGGTAAAGAACCTCCCGGCAAATGTGATTGAAGGAAACTTCTCCATGCCATATGACCAGGATAATTTCTATTTTGAAAGCAAGCATGACGAAATTTATGGCATGACATTGGAAAGAAAGCAAGTTAGCGATCAGTTCAAGGCTCAATATCCGAAAGAGCTGCTCAGTCCTTTCTATGGAATGTTTGTAGTTTACGAGGATACGAACAAAAACCGTAAGCTTGATGATGAAGAAATGAGAACTGCCCAGTACTTAGATAGAGGAGCCATGTCCGGTAAGACCTTTGGTTCTTTCAAAACAGAAAAAGGCAAAAATTATATTTTCTCAGTATCTGCCTATTTCGAATGGCCAAATACCTTCTCGCTTCTCCCGTACGTGTTATCGATCAATCCTGTAAACAAAAATGACGAGGACAAAGGCTCTGTTGTTAAAAACAATATTCCATCTAAGCCGATTGCCCTAAAAACCGTTTCAGCCAAGCATCAGCAAGCGGTTGGTCATTTGAACGCAGGTATCCCTTACGGAGATGAAGACTGGTATGTATTAAAGCTAGATAAAGCGACTAAAGGTAAAATTGAGCTTCAATCCGGCATAGAGATTGATGGCGTCATCTCTCTATATAAAGATGGCAAGCTCGTTGCCACAGCCGATTACTACCCAGAAGGAGATAACGAAGTTCTTAACTTTAACTTAACAAAAGGCACCTATCACATTAAGGTTCGTGACGTGAACGGCAATGCTACGTTAACTCCATATACTTTGAATGTTTATAAATAAGTAATCAGGGCCAGCTCATTTTGAATAGTGGGCTGGCTTTAATTTTTGTAGGGGCTGCTGGATAGATAGATGTGGGTTGGCTGAAAGTTTAGTGGAGATGGTCGTGAAATTGTGAATTGGCTGAGAACCTACTAGAATTGGCTGACAACCAGCATAATTAGCTGACAAATCACTAGAAATGGTCGATAAATTGCAAGAATTCGCTTATAAACTAGCTTGGATTTGTCTAACATCGTGTATATTTCACGACTAACCAAGAAGATTGACAGAAAAAGTCCTAAATTTCACAAAAAATTAAAGAGATTAAACCAACAACAGCAAATTAGCTCGCAAGTCACTGCAATTGGCATAAAATTCACAAGGTTTTACTAACAAATCCAAAAGGGCTATGATGCCGTCTTCATTTGAGCTAAAATAAGGCTAGTAGGGGGGATGTTTGTGAGAAGGCTTTTATTTGTTTTTGCCGCAATGATTCTATTTATTTCGATAAGCCCTGAGAAATCACAGGCTGCAACCGTATACTGGGATGGGGTGGAGTTAAAAAAAGGGCAAATTGGCCGTGTTACTGTAGTGAAGCCCATTAATCTATGGAAAAGAACGGAGAACGGCTTGCAATTTGAAAGAATTCTTCAGCAAGGGGAAGTCTACCGGGTTTATCGAATGGATGACCTTTATAGCGGCCAGTATGGAGTAGGCGGAGATTACTATATTACTAAAGTGTCTGATCATGTGATCTATGAAACCCCCTCAATATCAAAAAGAAAATTACTGGAATGCAATCAACAATGCTTAGTCGAAACGCTAATTGTTTTACCGCAGGATTCTTATGACTCAACTGCTGTTAATCAAATAAAAGGACGCCTGCAAGCTCTGCCTGAGTCTGTTTTAGTCCAGCTGCTTCAGCAAAATATTCGGATTCTGCTTGTGAATGGGCCCATAACAGAAACAAAAGAATATGCTTACTTAAAGGGAGTCATTCCACGAGGTTGGGAGAATTTGAATAAGACTTGGGATGATGTTCCTGGCATTGGAGGAAATAAAACGGTTGTCGTTAGAGTTGGATATAGTGAAAAAGGGAATGGACATGGCTCTGTTAATCTTGAGTTACATGAACTAGCCCACACCATAGATAATATACTAAAAAATCATTTATCCTCTTCAGCCGAATTCAGTGCCATTTGGAATTTAGAAAAGAAAAGGCTATTCCCAAATGAAGAATATTTCACTCTATATCCAGAAGAGTATTTCGCAGAATGCTTTGCCATGTATTATCGTGACAAAGATGAAAGAAAAAGACTGCAGACTCTTGCACCGAAAACCTATAAACTTATAGAAAATATTAAATAGTATGCTCCCCTCGACTGATCGAGGGGTTTTTATTTTACCAAAAGCTATATTTTATTGATTAAAGCCTAATGTATACCTGCTCTCCATGTTATTCGTCCCGAATAAAACCCGTTCGCATGCATACATTAGCCGGTTTGAACGCCAACAATTAAGATCTTAAGCCAAAATTAGCAAAAACCAACAATATCATAGTCCAATAGTCGTTTTATGTAGTTAATTGTCCATTTTTTTGGGAAAATGTCATATAATAATAGAATAGTATAATGAAGGAGAGGAAAAATGGGGAAAAAGTGGATTATTAACTTAGCAGTTGTGGCAGCATTGATTTTTGGACTTCAATCTCCGGCTCAGGCAAGCGAACCTAAGGTATATTGGGACGGCCTGCTAATGGTTAAAGGGCAAGTAGGTAAAATTAAAGTTCTTAAGCCTATTAACCTATGGAAACGAGATGGAAATAAACTGGTTTTTACTCGTATATTAAAGCCTGGCGAGCAATATCGGGTCTATCGCTATGACAATCTTCATGGGGGTCAGTATGGACTTGGCGGAGGCTATTATATTACGAAAATAGCAGGCTATGTGGATTATCGTACACCATCTAAGAAAAAGCTTGCTGAGCTTGAAGCAGCTTATGGCGGAACTACTCCAACTAAGCCTATCGGAAAGCTTTCGATCGGAGCCGTAACCGAGCAGAAATCGAAGAAAATTGCTCCTGGGGTAACGGAAACACAGCTTTCAGTCGATAGTAACCGTGGGAAACAGAAGATTTTTACCGTTGAATATGATGGGAAAACAGAAAAGATAAGCTTGGAAACAGCATTAGCCAATGGGCAATTATTTGGGTTTGAAACCGTTGCGAGTCAAGCAAACAAGGCACAATCGGAAGGTAAGCATGTTGTTGCGGGCATCAACGGAGATTATTTTGATAAAAATGGCCACCCGATTGACTTGATGATTCAAAAAGGAAATATCGTTTCAACAAGTCAAACACCTATTAATCAGCTAGCTGTTTTTGGGTTAACGAGTGCCGGGAAACCGATCATTGGGAGTCCGGAACTTTCACTTTCGGTCCAAATAAATGGACAAGAGCCATATAAAATTAATTCAGTGAACCGTACAAGATCAGCGAGTCATCTTGTACTCTACACACCTTCTTTTGCTAGCTCGACAAGAACGAATGAACTTGGCACAGAGGTTGTTGTGAAAATTGATGCTGGTCAGTTGAATGGGCATAGTGTTTTAACAGGTACGGTGTCAAAGGTTGTAAGTAAAGTTGGAAATGAATCCTTAAATGATGGCGAATTTGTTTTATCAGGACATCATTTTGCCAGCGACTTTTTACAAACTGTCAATGAAGGAGACAAGGTCGAGGTTACGGCTCAGTTTTCTCCAAGTGAATGGAATGATGTAACAGAGGCAATTAGCGGACGTTACCATCTTGTGAAAAATGGTGCTATTGTTCCCCAAGATGTTCCAGGTGTTCACCCTAGATCAGCCATTGGAATTAAAGCAGATGGCGGAATCGTTACAGCTGTTGTTGATGGACGCAGTACGCAAAGTACAGGTCTGACTTTACAGGAAATGGCGTCAGTTATGAAGGATCTTGGCGCTATTCATGCATTTACTTTTGATGGGGGCGGCTCATCCACCCTAGTAACAAGGGACCATGGGGATGATAAAGTCTCTGTTGTCAACAAGCCTTCGGATGGACCACCACGTTCGGTTTCAAATGCATTACTTTTTATTAGCCAATGGTTAAAAGGACCGCTTCATCAGCTTGTCGTTAACCCGGCTGACGTTACACTCTTTGCAGGGGCTACATATAAGGACTTAGGCATTACCGTAAAAGGAATAGATCAGTTCTATAATGCGGTACCGGTCACACAGCCAATCGCTTTTTCATCACCAGCATTAAAGAAACATGCAGATGGAAGCTATACAGTAGGAACATCTCTGACTCAAAGTGAAATTGCTGTTTCAGCTGGCAATATCAGCAGCAAGGTTAAGCTTAATATAATCAATACACTGGAAAGTATACATGTTGATGAGAAGGATATAATCGTTGAGAAAAATAACGTTTATACGATCCAGCCAAAAGGAATTTATAAAGGAAAAACGGTCATTACTGATCCAAATTTATTTAAATGGAGTGTCACACCAAATATTGGCACCATTAATAATAAAGGTGAATTTAAAGCTGGCGCTACGGAAGGAACAGGCACCATTACGATCAGTCACGGAGCTGTTTCTGTAAAAGTGAATGTTACTGTAGGAACACCTGAACCGATTCTGCTTGAAGGATTCGAGGGTGGCATCGCTAATTACAAAGCCTCAGGTGCCAGATACAACAATGTGAAAATTGAAAATGAAACTTCTATTGTCAAAACTGGGAAAAATTCAATCAAGCTAAGCTATGATTTTTCAGGAACAACAGGTACCTCTGGTGCTTATGTTGATGCAGTCAAACCACTTGCCATTAAAGGTGCCCCTAAGAAAATAGGTATGTGGGTGTACGGAGATGGCCAAGGACATTGGTTAAGAATGCAGCTGAAAGATGCGGATAATAAAGAAATCCAACTTGATTTTACGAAGAATTTAGATTGGACAGGCTGGAAGTATGTGGAGGCAGTTGTTCCGCAAGTGATCAAAACGCCACTAATCATTGACGTACCAGTCCGTTATATGGAAGTAGATGACGCTAATAAAAATAGTGGAATCATCTATATTGATCAGATTCAAGCTGTTTACAAGTAATCATTTTTAAAGGGGCAAATTTTCTCAATGCAGAACATGCTGGCTGTTCAATGTTTTTGCAGAGAAAAGCCCCTTTTATTTAATAAAAAAACAATAGTAATTTAAGCGGTTTAATGGGGAAGCATACAAGATATAAATGTATGGGGAGTTATAAAATTCTGACTGTGCTAAAAATTGTTATAGACATCTGTTTGATTTGTCATTTATGATATGATACGCTAGTACATGCAATCTTAATTTTGTTCCTAGTTTTAGGAAAATCCTTAAAGACCCTTTTCGTTGGAGGGAAAAGAATGTCATTTAGTTCTGAATACGATCAAATTAAAAAACAGTTTGAAAAGGATCCTCCGAAAATTATTGGGGGATATAAGCGACAAGGCTGGGCTCAGAAAACTTTAGATAAAACAGCAAATGATGATATTGAGCAAGAGCCGAAAGGGTTTGTAACGGCAAAGGCAATTCTCGAAGCTAATGATGGCAGCTATTATCCAGCTTTTTTACTGATTGACACGAAGAAAAGTGGAAAAATCAAGGACGCTTTCTTTCTTTCTGAAGTAGAGGATCAATTTCATCTCATTCCTTTAGAGCTCGCTCTAGAGTTTATTAATAAAGATGCAAGCGATTTAATGCCTTTCCGATATAAAACACTTGTAAAAATTAAAGGAGACCAATTTCAAAAAAATTGGCCGGATTTTTCCTAAACCTTCTTGGTATCAAGAAGGTTTTCCTGTTTTTGTCGGGGTTTAAGGGTAGGATATTTAAACACTTTCCAACAGCCCGCTTATCCTGTCGAATAAACATGATTACCCCCGACTATATCCCCATCTCAACCCGTGCAGTCTCATAACAATTTCCAACTGATCCTCGCACATTTAATCTCTTAAGCTTGTCTCTTCAACACTTTTACCCTGTCAAGCAATATTCATGAAAAAAATTGTCAATTATATTACCTACTTCTCTTATCCTAGTAAAATAGTCTTTTTTGTAACATGATTGTAATATAACGACTATTATTTAATAGAATTGAAACGTAAAAATGACAGAAAATAATGTAAAATCATATTAGTAAACGATAAGATATGACAATTTTCTTGAATTCAGGGGGCCAACATGAAAAAATTAGCGAAAGTCATCATCACAGCCTCATTGCTATTTCCTACCTTTTTCGGGGTTAGTCAAGCAAGTGCAGCAGAACAAAATACAAATACTAATATAATTGAATATAGTAAAAAATTCATAGGAATACCTTATGTTTATGGCGGAGATTCTACAAGCGGTTTTGATTGCTCAGGATTTTTATCCTATGTGTACAGCCACTTTGGTGTAGATCTGCCAAGAATCTCAACTGATCAATATCATGCAGGTACTGCTGTGGATAAAGAAGACCTCGTTCCTGGGGATGCTGTTTTCTTTATAACAGTTGGATCTCGTGTCTCACATTCAGGCATCTATATTGGTGATAACCAGTTTATTCATGCAGATTCAACAAATGGTATCAAAATTAGTAATTTAAATACAGAAAAGTATTGGAAGAATCGTTACGCAGGTGCTAAAAGATTCGTAGACCTTGAGTCTCCGCCAGCTCCACCGGCAGATGGAAAGTTCATGGGTCTTGATCTAAAGGAAAACCAAATCGGTGTCGTTGAAATTAAGAAGCCGATTAATCTTTGGAAGCGCGATAAGAATAATGAACTGGAAATGGTTCGCGTGCTTCAGCCAGGGGATAAGTTCCGCGTCTATACATATGATTCAAACCACGGCGGGCAGTACGGCCTAGGTGGAACCTTTATTACAGATATGAAAACACATATTGAATACCACGCACTAGATGCTAGTAAATAATAATGAGAGGTCTGAAGCTATGCTGCTTCAGACCTCTTTTTAACGTTAGTGATTATGTGTACGGTTTTCGGTAAGAAAACTTGCGCGCATATGACGGTTTTTAGAGTTAACAGATCGAAAGAAAAAAGCGCCACTGACATGGCGCTTTAAAAATAGGCGGATATTATCATCCTTTATGATTGCTTCACATCCACTTTTGCTGATTGTGGAACATACGCTTTCCATTTAGACAAATCCAAGTTCTCCTTTGTGATAGAGGACTCTGGGAAAACAAATGTCCATGGCTTGCATGTTTGACTCTTAACTTCTAAATTATCTAGCTGGAAGCCTGCTTGCGCTACCACTTCCTGAGACGCATCCTCAAATGCAAGAGGGATGTTTTCAATGAAAATACTGCGGTTGCTGGCATTGCGAATAAGTAATGTAACGGCCAGCCCTTTTCCTTCAACCATATTAGCCTCTAGCCCCATGAAATTAACTTCTCCATCCCGAAGCGGCGGAAGGTTTTTATTAATCTCTTCAAGCTTTGATTTTTGCTCATCGCTTAATGTTTCTTTCCAGCTATCCTCTAAATCAAGAGCGAGCTCGTTTACTTGCTTTTTCTTTAATTCAAATACGAGCTTCCAGCCTTTTTTCGGAATTTCCTCTACTAATTTATTGTCATTCTCGAATAGGAATCTCCATGGTCTGCTTGTGTTTGGAGGGAGTTCCCCAAATAGGTCCATTTCAAAGCCTTTTCTCGCTAGTGGTTCATTATTTTCATTAACGAGTACGAGGTCAATCACTTCAAAAGAAATTGCTTGTGGCAGTGAGCTGCTTAAGAAAGCCGTTACCACAAAGCCATCATCATATTCATATAGATTGATTCCGCTTACTGATAGCTGGTTCGGCTGAAGGCGTGAAAGCTTTTGATGATTATATTGAAATACATATTTCTCTTGAACGGTTAAATCCCAATCAGGGTGGTAGGATAGCTTCGTTTTAATACCTTCTGCCGTTTTATTTTCTTTTCCCATTAAAAAGCCACCTTTAAAATAGTATTTTGTATAAAAATGAATGGTGCGGTGGCCCCAATGGAGGTCACCGCTAGTATGGCTGTATTTACTCAGCTAAAAAATGGTGAATATACAATTTTGCCTGCTTAGCAATTTGGGCATCCAATTCCGCTAAGAAGTACAAGAATTCATCGTACGCTTCACGAGCATATAATCGGTAAGGATCTTCCTGTCCATAGCCGCGAACGCCGATATCTTCTCTCATATGGAACAGCATTTCCATATGGACAATCCATGAGTGATCTAAAGTCTGCAAGTACATATTCTTGATTTGAACTTGGAAATCTTCGTTAGCCTCAAGCTTATCTAATAACTCTAGCTGATTTTTAATTAGCTCGTCTACTTTGCCTTGGATGACTTGCTTTTCGGCTCCTTTTAATTCGGAAGCTGGGAAAGGAGGAGTTCCGAAAACAAGTGTTAGCTCTTCATAAAGACTTTCAGTTGGCCAATCCTCCTCTATTACATGTTCTGGACAATATTTTTCAAGGAGTTTTTGTACATGATTATTTAGCGATTCCTTCAGCAGTTCATTAAAATTAGAAATCGTAAGTAAATCATTGCGCTTCTTATAAATGATTTTTCTTTGTTCGTCAACAATGTCATCGAGCTTCAATAAATGGTTTCTAGATGAGAAATGCGCACCTTCAACCGTTTCCTGCACCTTCTTAACGAATTTAACAGGGTTTGGTGACTGGACAAGACCAGTTTCATCGAACTTCATTTTTTTCTTCCATCTGTCCATTTCCTCTTTATCATAGCTATGGAAAATATCATCTTCTATAGAAATAATAAATTGAGTGGAGCCGGGATCACCTTGACGGCCTGCACGTCCTCTTAGCTGCATATCAATCCGTGCACTTTCATGAAGTTCAGTTCCGATAATTTGAAGACCGCCTAATTCCCGTACCCCTTCTCCAAGAAGAATATCGGTTCCGCGTCCAGCCATATTCGTGGAAAGCATCACTTTATTTTTTTGCCCAGCTTGAGAAATAATAAGGGCTTCGTCTTCTTCGGTTTTGGCATTCAAAATCTTATGCTTAATATCTGCTTTCTTTAAATAAGAAGATAAACGCTCAGATTGTTCAATCGATGATGTTCCAATTAAGACTGGGCGTCCCAGTTTATTATGCTTGCTAACTTCTTCAACAATCTTCTTCACTTTCGATTCGTAATCATTATAGACTAATGGTTCTTCATCTTGGCGAGCATTCGGTTTATTCGTTGGAATCGCGACAACCCTTAAATTATACGTTTCCCAGAACTCTTGCTTCGCAGGAATCGCACTGCCCGTCATGCCAGAGAGGGTCGTGTACATTCTAAAGTAATTTTGAACGGTAATCGAAGCTTGTGTTTGATTTTCTTCCTTAATCGTTACGCCTTCTTTTGCTTCAATTGCCTGATGAAGTCCATCGCTGAATGTACGGCCTTCCATAATTCTGCCTGTATATTGATCAACAAGCATCACTTCATCTTTTTTAACAATGTAGTCTACGTCCTTGCGCATGACCACATGGGCTCTTAATGACTGCATAATGTTATGAAGCAGTTCGCGGTGCTCAGCATCATAAAGGTTCTCTATTCCGAAAGCCTCCTCGAATACATTCGCTCCATTATCAGCCAATACGATTTGCTTCGTTTCAGGGTAAAATTCATAGTGATTGCTATCTTCAAAGTCTCTGACAATTTCAGAAGTAATTTGAAAGAGTTCGGTAGCAATATCAGATTTACTAGCAATAATTAATGGCGTTCTAGCCTCATCTATTAAAATACTATCGATTTCATCGACAATTGCATAATGTAATGGTCGCTGCACTTGATCTTCAAGACGTGTGACCATGTTGTCCCGTAAATAATCAAATCCGAACTCCGTGCCTGTTCCGTATGTAATGTCTGCATTATAGGCATCTTTCTTCTCGGATTCTGATATTTGGGAAATGTTTAAACCAACTGTTAGTCCAAGGAATTTAAAAACTTTTCCCATTTGCTCAAAGTCACGATTTGCTAAATATTCATTGGCGGTGATCACATGAACGCCTTTTCCTTCAAGTGCTTTTAAGTAACTTGGAAGTGTTGCGACAAGTGTTTTTCCTTCACCTGTTGCCATTTGAGCAATGCCGCCATCTAAGAGGACAAGTCCCCCGAGTAATTGCACATCATAATGACGAAGGTTGAGAACGCGTTTGGATGCTTCACGGACAATTGCAAAGGCTTCTTCTTTTAAATTGAATATCGAAACGCCTGACGCAATTTTCTCTTTAAAGTATTGCGTAGCTTCTTTAAGTTCTTCATCACTGAGTTTTGAGACATTCGCCTCTAATTCATTAATGTTTGCAACATGTTTATATAGACGTTTTAGTTCGGCAGAATCTTCATTAAATACTCGCTTCATTAAAGATAGCATGTTGTTCTCTCCTAAAACTTTTTTTCTAGCTAAATTATAACATATAATGTAGTATAATATAATTTGGTCGAAAAACGGCAGTTAAATTTTTACAGATTCTATTATTCTCTATTATTTGAAACCTTTTTCGAGAATAGTCGTCAATTTTAGAGGATAATGCCATTTTAGGGCGAAATGTTATAAAGACTTTTTTATGAATAAGGTG
>NZ_JBALNX010000079.1:18790-23883 GCF_036962035.1 Bacillus sp. JJ1773 | reverse complement strand
GTCTTCCATAATGATATTTATTATATCGAAGATGAGAATATTATACTGATCTATCAACAAGAAGATAACGAGATACATATTTTTGACATTATTAGCAAAAAAGAAATACAGATTGAAGAGATACTTTCAAAAATAACAAAGAAGGGTACATTTAAAATTGTTTTTCACTATACTCCAGATTATCAGAGAATACATTTTGATAGGGAAATTTTTAAAGGAAGTGAAGTGCTTTTTGTTAGGGACGCCGAACACAATAATTTTCCGGAAAACATTAAGCATCCAATAATATCTCAAGCATAAAAAATGTTGCAATAGGTGTCCGAGGTATTCTCTGATCATTTTGACATGAGTATAGGCATGTTTAATCCACATCCAGAGCAAACTATTCGTGTTAGGAGGATTTTATCCGTATGATCCGTTCTTTTTCGATAACGAGTGACTTTCAGCTTGCAGAGAATCTGCCCATTGAGCAATTATTTCAAGACGATATAAAATGGTTTTGGATAGACTTTGAATCTCCAACTGAAGAAGAAACGAATCTTCTTAAAACCCATTTTAACTTCCATCCATTAGCGATAGATGATTGCTTGCATTTACTGCAACGGCCGAAGCTTGATTACTATGAGGGTTATGATTTTTATGTCATCCACACATTAAATCAGCATACCCTTCTGCCAGAAGAAGTGGATGTGTTTGTAGGAAAAAATTTTATCGTCACCTTTCATTTAACTCCTTCGTCTGAAATAACTATCGTAAGACAAAAGTTATTAGCGAATGATTTACATTATAAAAAAGGAGCTTTACATTTATTTTATCAATTGATGGATAAAATAGTTGATGAGTATTTTCCGGCCGTTTATAAAATCGAGGATGAGCTAAACGAGATTGAATTAAAAGATGCCAAGAAAGATTTAATGAATGATGTATTTGAAATACGAAGCCAATTGTTAAAGCTTCGAAGGACAATTTTTCCAATGCGTGAATTATTATATCGAATTTTAAATTCTGAAAGGGTTATAATTCCAAAGGATGAGAGAATGTATTTCATGGATATTTATGATCATTTGCTTAAACTTTCGGAAATGATAGAGTCTAATCGTGAAATGACGAATGATATTCGAGACAGTTATATCTCACTAAATTCAGACCGAATGAATAATATCATGAAAACCCTGACAGTTATGTCTTCCATTTTTATTCCTTTAACTTTTATTGCCAGCATTTATGGGATGAACTTCGAATACATGCCAGAACTCACTTGGAAATGGGGCTATTTCGGAATACTTGGTGTTATGCTATTAGTCGGATCTACCTTGCTTTTTGTTCTATGGCGAATGGGCTGGTTTAAATAAGATGTATTAATAATAAAAATCGGCATCGAATGACATTAATCAAAGTTAGGGCTGTTTTGTTTATAAAATGAACAGCCCTTTGACTTTTCTAAACTTATTTAATTAGATAAATATAATAATTAGAACATCTGAAGGTTCATTGATTTTACCTCTTCAGGTTGAAAAACGATCACAAAAGAATAGGCAATGGAATGGTTTTCACCAATCACATTTGATCATTATTTCGGTCAATTCTTCAATTCTCCATCAAGTTCACTCAGCCACATTCCTATTTTCTTGCTATTTATGACCTCATCAGCATAAAAATCAAAATCTGTAGGCTCCATATTCACAATGACTAATTTTGCCCCATTTTCTTTTGCAATCAATGGAAATTGATTAGCTGGTGAAACCGTTAGGGAAGAGCCAAGAACGATAAACAGCTCCGCCTTCTCCGCTTCCACCAGAGCAAGTTGAAATGCAGCTTCAGGCAATGATTCGCCGAATAATACTATGGATGGACGCAGCAACCCGCCGCATCGGCAAGAATAGGCTTCATTTATGTATTCCCCGCTGCTATATTTTTTCCCGCAAGACTGGCAGTGTAATTGCTGTAATGTGCCGTGAAGCTCAGCAACTTTCTTGTTCCCTGCGAGCTGGTGAAAACCATCGACATTCTGAGTAATAATTGATTGAATGATCCCGCGTTTTTCCCAATCAGCTAATATATAATGTCCTTTATGCGGCTGATACTCTTTTACCCCAAGTACTCGCTCACGATAAAAATCAATGAATTCGTCTACATTATCATTGAGTGATTTTACGCTGGCAATCTTTTTCGGATCTTTCTTGTTCCACATTCCTTCTTTAGAAGACCGGAAATCAGGCAATCCACTTTCGGTTGACATCCCTGCCCCTGAAAAAACCACTGTATATTTAGATTCCTTTAACCAAAGATTAATCAATTTTCCCACTGCCTCCTTTAACTATTAAGCTTCAGATTCAGCGATTTGCTTGACCCTATCCGAAAATTCTACTACTACCTTCTTGTTTGATAGTAGCAATAGTAATTTGACAAACCATTTTAATGGTCGATTGGTAGCTGTGTATTTAAATAAAGTTTTTTCATCACTAATATGAATTAATTCATAAAAAGCTGTTATGTCGAACATGTTTGCCAATACGAATCCTACTTTTAGCTTTTTATACGTAGGTGAGTCCAAATACTCTAAAGTTTTAACATCATACTCTTCGATTCGATTACCTTCTTTATACTTTTGACGGTAAACACTTCCGACCCTTTCATCCGTAATCTTTATTGGTGTGTGTTCAACTACATTTGGCATTATTTTTTGCATATTCTCCAATGAGCCATTAAGGAGATTCCATATTCTTTCGATAGGGGCGTCTATTTCCACCTCATGTGTCCATTGTTTCATCTTTAGCAAACTCTCCTTTATATAAAATATAGAAAAATCTTCTAATTACGTTTGTATTATTTATTTTACCATGAATTGAAGATAGTTCAATTGACAAGAAAAAGAGGATATGGTATTTAATTGTTAGTGGTTTAGCACTCTGATAGGAAGAGTGCTAATTTGGCTATTCATATCAGATGTAAAGTATTGGAAGGAGAGGGCATAATGGAAAAAATACAATTTCAAGCAGAATCGAAAAGGCTCTTAGAAATGATGATCAACTCTATCTATTCTCAAAAGGAAGTATTCTTGCGAGAGTTGATTTCAAATGCAAGTGATGCAATTGACAAAATATATTACAAAGCACTAACAGATGAAAATTTAAGCTTTAACAAAGAAGACTACTACATAAAAGTTGTTCCTAATAAAGAGAATCGAACTTTAACTATTTTTGATACCGGGATCGGAATGACGAAGGAAGAATTAGAAACCAATCTCGGGATCATTGCCAAAAGTGGTTCTTTAGCTTTTAAAAAAGAAAATGAACTTAAAGATGGCCATGATATTATTGGTCAATTCGGAGTTGGATTTTATGCTGCCTTTATGGTCGCAGATGTTGTAACTGTTATTAGTAAAGCTTTAGGCAGTGATCAAGCATACAGGTGGGAATCCGAAGGTGCGGATGGATACACAATCGTCCCAAGTGAAAAAGAACAGGTAGGCACTGAAATTATTTTAAAAATAAAAGAAAATCATGAAGAAGATACTTATGATGAGTATCTTGATGAATATCACTTAAAAGCTATTATTAAAAAATACTCTGATTTTATTCGCTACCCGATCAAAATGGATATTACAGGAAAAAGAGTAAAAGAAGGCAGTGACAATGAATTAGAAGATTATACAGAAGAACAAATTATTAATAGCATGGTTCCGATCTGGAGAAAGAACAAGAATGAATTAACCGAAGATGATTACACCTCTTTTTATCACGAAAAACATTATGGATTTGACAAGCCGCTGAAGCACATTCACATCAGTGCTGACGGTGCCATCAGATATAATGCGATTCTGTACATTCCAGAGAAAATACCTTTTGATTATTATTCTAAAGAATATGATAAGGGGTTAGAATTATATTCCAATGGCGTATTAATCATGAATAAATGCGCAGATTTACTTCCAGACTATTTTGGGTTTGTTAAAGGAATGGTGGACTCTGAGGATTTATCACTGAATATTTCGAGAGAGATCTTGCAGCATGATCGTCAGTTAAAGCTCATTGCGAAAAACATAAATAAAAAGATTAAAAGCGATCTGCAAAGCTTGCTGAAAAATGAAAGAGAAAAATACGAAACGTTTTATCAATCTTTTGGCAAACAGTTAAAGTTTGGCGTATATAGTGATTTTGGAACGCATAAAGAGGTTTTACAAGATTTATTAATGTTCTATTCTTCAAAGGAAAAGAAGTTAGTTACATTAGATGAATATGTATCCAGAATGCCTGAAGACCAAAAATATATCTATTATGCATCTGGAGAATCGAACGAGAGAATTGCCAAGCTCCCACAAGCAGAGTTAGTGGCAGAAAAGGGCTATGAAATCCTATACTTCACTGATGATATTGATGAGTTTGCTATAAAAATGCTTATGACCTATAAAGAGAAAGAGTTTAGGTCTGTGTCGAGCGCAGATTTAGGCATTGACGAGAATGAAAATAATCAAGATGCGGATAAGGAAGTAAATGAAAATAAAGAACTCTTTGACTATATGAAAGAGATCTTATCTGGAAAAGTAAAGGATGTTAGAGTTTCAAAAAGATTAAGAACTCACCCCGTTTGTTTATCATCCGATGGGGAAGTAACCATAGAAATGGAAAAAATCCTTAATTCTATGCCAGATAATCAAAATGTTAAAGCGGATAAGGTTTTAGAAATTAATATGAATCATGAGGTATTCCAATCATTACAGTCGGCATTTGAAAGGGATAAAGAGAAATTAACTTTATACACAAACCTTCTTTATAATCAGGCACTTTTAATCGAAGGGCTCCCAATCCAGGATCCTGTCGAATTTACGAATGATATTTGTAAAGTAATGGTTTAAACTAAAGAGTTGCTACGGCAACTCTTTTTTGCCCAATCATATGACAGTTCGATGTAAAAAAGAGGCTAGAAATGTCACCAAAGAAAAGTTTGATGACTATTCAAAGTGAAAAAAGGGGGAAGTGGTCACCAAAGAGATGTTCTGATGACCGTTCGAAGTGAAAAAAGGGTGGAACGGTCACCAAAGCGCTGTTCTGATGACCGTTTGAAGTAAAAAAAGGGGGAAGTGGTCACCAAAG
>NZ_JBALNX010000079.1:0-18653 GCF_036962035.1 Bacillus sp. JJ1773 | reverse complement strand
AAAAAAGGGGGAAGTGGTCACCAAAGTGCGGTTCTGATGACCGTTCAATATAAAATAATACTAGAACGGTCATCATCAAGAGTTAATAATCTGCCGTTAAAATAAGATGACAAAAAACTAGAAGACTTTTCCATAATTTATGATATGATAGAGGAAAATAAATACAAACCCTATATCCAGTTTGTAAGCAAGAGGTGGAATGATGTTTACGGGAACAGTTGCGGTAGTAATGGTCTTTTCAATTCCAATCATTGCAATAGTAACATCTCATTTTCAAAAACAAACAAAGACCAAGCATAAAATGATTCAGGATCAAATTGAGCTTGAAAAGTTGAAACAAGAAAATTATTTAATTGAGACACAAAAAATGAGACTAGAACTTGAGCAAATGCAGCTTGAAGAATATAAAAACAAACCCAAAATATTATAACTTTTAGAAAAATGAAGGACGGTTCAATTTCCAGTCCTTCATTTTTTGTTTTAGCGAAAAATAAATTACTCTGAGGCGTAAAAATATATTGATTTTTAAAGTAAAATAAATTACCTTATAAAGTAAGGGGGTGGAAAATCTGGAAAACTTAAAATTGAATGTGGCACTTTTACGAAGAAAGGTACCAAACTTGACTACTGCTGCTAGATCTGTAGGTTTACGCCCGGCAACCGTCTCTAATTTATGTACCGGAAAAATTCCGGTTGGTAGGTGCGAAGTTCGAACTTTAGCGGCACTTGCTGATCTTGCGGAATGTACTTTGGATGAATTAATCATTAGAGGGGAGAAGATTGAGATGATTGAGACCAAGATTAAAACGCTGGATTTATTTGCCCCACTTGCCAAGGGAGGCACAATTGGGTTAGTAGCTCGACATGGAATGGGGCAGCTTGTTTTACTTTCAGAAATATTTTATAGACTGAAGAACGATCAGTTTGTCACGATTCTGCTCTTACCGGATGGGAATTACCCAGAATTAAACGATGTGAAGGTCAATTCAGATATTATCGTTCATTCCATTGATGAAGCCTATGAAGCAATGGCTGATAAAGGAAAATCAAATGAGATTGTATTTGCAGCTGACAGGAGCCATGTATTAACAGGGGATATTTATGAGCTCCAAGAAAAATTGCAAGCTCATGATATCGATACAGTTACAACTTTTCTCGTTGATTTAAAAGGGGAAGCAGTAGATGAAGATTTACCGTATGGACCGTTGGAAACCGTTTGGCAATTTGACGCAGATTTATCAGCAAGACACAAATTCCCTGCCGTTAATCCAGTCTATTCAACTTCTTCCGTTCTTGAAGGAGCATATCTCGATCATAATCATCTCAATATTCAGCAGCGTGCCCAAAAGCTTCTTCGCCGCTATCGTGAACTCCGGTCATTAGTGAATGTAGGGGGCATGGAGCGACTCCCAGCATCTGAAGTCCAAACATTTAAGCGCGGTGAAAGGCTTGAAGCTTATTTAACACAGCCATTTTATGTAGCTGAAGCATATTTAGGGAAAAAGGGAGAGTCTGTTAGTTTACAGAACACCTTAAATGATGTAAGAAAAATATTAGATGGAGCAGCCGATTCAGTTGAAATAGACCAATTAAATTATATTGGCCAAATAATAAATGCATAGACTGCAGAAATTTAAAGAAAATTACGAAATTGCATTTAAAGTATAGCACCGGACTCTCGAACCTATTTAGTAGGTTCTTTTTTTATATAGGGGGTACTACCAGCAAAAACACGATTACAACGTTAAGGAAATATTAAAAATAATAAGCCCAGTATAGCGTCAGTATACTAGGGCAAAGTAAATAATTTTTGCTAATACATGTAATGAAGGATTAGTGACAGGGTTCCCGCACTATACACAAAGTAAACTTGAAGAAATAATGATACGTGCACCTATTTTTTTATATCATCAAACTCTTTATTATTGAACGCCTAAATAGTTATTTAGTAATTAAAGTAGTTGTGTGACACGCTGTCATTTTTTTGTTGACGCATGACACTGTGTCATATATAATCAGCTCATTAGTAAATGTGACACGGTGTCATCCGTTTGACAGGAGGAATAATAATATGCCAAATCAAACATTTTTTCACTTGCCTAAAGATAAACAAGAAACTTTAATTCGGGCTGCTAAAAAGGAGTTTTCTCGAGTTCCCTTACACGAAGCATCCATTGCCAATATTATCAAAGAAGCGGAAATCCCAAGAGGGAGCTTTTACCAATACTTTGAAGGGAAAGAGGACCTATATTATTATCTGTTAAATCGGATTTCAGAGAAAAATAATGATCGGTTTATGGCGCTTTTAAAGGAGAAAAATGGGGATATTTTTGAAACGTTAATTGATTCATTTCTATTTATGATTCAAAACCACAGAAATCAAGAACACAAAAACTTTCTTAAAAATGCCTTTTTAAATATGAATTATAAAATGGAAAATATATTAGCTAATAATATTTATCAAGAAAATAGGAAAAGCCAGTATTTAACTATGATTAGCTTAATAAATACAAAAAATCTGAATTTAAATGATGAACAAGACCTTCATGATATGTTAAAAATTATTATTGCTGTCACTTTTCAAAACCTTATTCAAGTGTTCGTAAAGGACTTAACGGATGAAGAAGCTTTAAAAAGTTATGTTCAGCAAATGGAACTGCTAAAAAGAGGATTATATAAGGAAGAAAACTAATGGGTTCTCTTAAAGCAGTGAAAAAAGAGAGTATCCATTTGGAGAGTATTGTTAAAAAACTAAAAGAGCAGGGCGTTGATGCACAGATATGTAAACGGCCTAAATCAAAAGAAATTTTCAACTAAGGAGATAACAAATAGATGAATGCAACATACAGGAAAGAAAACCACCATATATTATGCTTGCGATTCTTTTTGTCGGAGCATTTGTATCCTTTTTAAATAACTCCTTTTAAATGTAGCCTCGCCGTCTATGATGGTCGATTTAGGAATTAAAGATTATTCAACGATTCAGTGGCTTTATAGTGAAATGGTAGAGAAGAATGGGAAAGGAGACTATTGACATGGGAAAGTTGGCAAAGCAATTAAAGCCTTTTTTAACAGGCATTTTTTTAGCGATCGTGCTCTTGTTTGTGCAAGCAATTAGTGATTTGAATTTGCCAAATTATATGTCTGAAATCGTCAACGTTGGGATTCAGCAAGGTGGCATTGAGCACGCCGCACCAGATGCCATTAGTGAGGACGGTATGAAGCTAATCACTACTTTCATGACAGAGCATGAAAGACAAATAATCGAAGAAAGTTATTCTTTGGTTTCCCCTTTAGATCAAAATTCGAATGGGGAGCCTTACAGCAAACTATACCCTAATGCGGATCAACAATTTTATGTAAAAGGGGAGTTAGGAAAAAACGATAGCGAAAATTTAGATGCCGCATTTGGTACAGCAACTTCGACATTCATTAATGTTTTACGTGAACTGTCACAGCCATCTGATAAGAATGCAACAGAAAGTTCCTCTAACTCTATTAATATGAAAGAGATTTACGGAATGCAAGCTGTCCTGGATTCGTTACCAGATGCTACAATTCAATCGGCGCATGACGAAGCAGTGAAAAATGATGTCATGCAAAAACAAAGCGGGATTATGCTTTCTAAAGGTTTTTATGATGAACTTGGCGTCGATTTAGGTGCGAAACAAACGACTTACATTATGAAAATTGGCTTCTATATGTTAGTCATTGCTCTTGTTGGAGGGGTCGCTACCGTTTTGGTTGGATTGCTATCTTCCAGAATTGCGACTGGCGTAGCCCGGAATTTACGGAAGCAAGTGTTTACGAAGGTAGAAAGCTTTTCAAAAAGAGAGTTAGATACATTTTCTACTGCTTCATTAATTACACGTTGTACGAATGATATTCAACAAGTCCAGAATTTAGTAATGATGGGTGTCCGAATGATTTGCTATGCACCGATTCTCGGGATTGGGGGAATCATTATGGCTGTCAATAAGTCTGCTTCTATGAGCTGGATCATTGCGCTCGCTGTAATCATCCTTCTAGGATTGATTTTAATCCTTATGGCGATTGCGCTGCCAAAATTCAAACTCATTCAGAAACTAGTCGATAAATTGAATTTGATTTCAAGGGAAAACTTAAGCGGTCTTATGGTTGTGCGTTCATTTGGTACGCAGGAATATGAAAAAAAGCGATTTGACGCTGCAAATAGTGATTTAACGAAGACAAATCTTTTTGTAACTCGCGCAATGGTGTTTATGATGCCAATGATGATGCTCATTATGAACGGCGTCACTTTACTAGTAGTTTGGGTTGGTGCCCGTCAAATTGCAGTTTCTTCAATGCAAGTCGGGGATATGATGGCGTTTATGCAGTATGTCATGCAAATTTTGATGTCCTTTATGATGCTATCGATGATGTTTATTATGATCCCTCGTGCAGCAGTATCCGCCGGTCGGATTGCGGAAGTACTGGAAACGGAAGTGTCCATTACCGATCCAGAAAAGCCAAAATCATTTAACGAAAAGTGCAAAGGCCTTCTCGAATTTAAAAAAGTAAGCTTCCGTTATGAAGGGGCCAATGAAGATGCATTACATGAGATTTCATTTACAGCTAAGCCGGGTCAAACGACGGCATTAATTGGTTCGACAGGTTCCGGTAAGACAACGATTGCAAGTCTTGCTTTACGTTTTTATGACGTGAATGAGGGCGAAATTTTAATTGACGGTGTTGACATTAGAGATGTGAAACAGTCGGAATTGCGGTCGAAGATTGGATATGTCCCACAAAAGAGCGTATTGTTATCAGGCACCATTGAGTTCAACCTGAAATACGGAAAAAAAGACGCTACGGATGAAGAGATGCAGGAAATAGCAAAAGTTGCCCAGGCGATGGATTTCATTAAAGAAAAACCAGAGAATTTTGCGTCGAATATATCACAAGGAGGTGCCAATGTTTCAGGTGGTCAAAAACAGCGCCTCACGATTGCACGTGCTTTAATGAAAAAACCAGAAATCTTAATATTTGATGATAGCTTCTCCGCATTGGACTTTAAAACAGACTCCATGTTACGCAAAGAGTTAAAGGAACACACGTCAAACGCGACGATCATTCTAGTCGCCCAAAGAGTGAGTACAATCATGAATGCAGATCAAATTCTCGTGTTAGATAAGGGCCTCATTGTTGGGCGTGGCACACATCGTGAGCTGCTGGAAACTTGCCCTGAATACTATGAAATTGCCTCATCACAGCTATCGAAGGAGGAATTAGCGTGAGCGAAAAGAGAAATAGTCAAAATACTCATTCGCACTTCGGTATGCGAGGTGGGCCAAATATGATGCAGGGTAAAAAAGTAAAAGATTTTAAAGGGACGATGAAACAGCTTGTTCAATATTTGGGCGCTTACAAATGGACGATTATATTTGTATGGATTTTAGCCATTTTGTCGACGGTTTTCACAATTGTATCGCCAAAGATTTTAGGGCAAGCGACTGATGAACTTTTTTCAGGTGTGATGAACCAAATCGCTGGAATTGGGTCGATTGACTTCGGCAAAATTGGTGAAATTCTTTTATGGCTCATCGGATTATACTTACTTAGTGCGTTGTTTTCCTATTTGCAAGGGTTTGTCATGACGGGTGTTAGTATGAAAGTGACAAAGCAACTTCGAACGGATATTAATGAAAAAATTCATAAATTACCGTTTAATTATTTCGATAAAACAACCCACGGAGAAGTTCTTTCTAGAATTACGAATGACGTAGATACAATAAGCCAAACATTGAATCAAAGTTTAACACAGATCATCACATCAATCACTTCACTTATTGGAATTACGATTATGATGCTCACAATCAGCTGGCAAATGACATTGGCGGCAATCTGTATTCTCCCACTGACGATGATTTCGGTTATTGGGATTATTAAAAAGTCGCAAGTTCATTTTAAAAATCAACAGAAATATTTGGGGCATGTAAACAGCCATGTAGAGGAAATGTTTAGTAGCCATGAAATAGTGAAGGCTTTTAACGGAGAACGAGATTCGGAAAAAAAGTTTGACGAGCACAATGAAGCATTGTATAAATCGGCCTGGAAAGCGAATTTCTTATCAGGTCTTATGATGCCGATTGCGATGTTCATCGGAAATATGATCTATGTTGTCATTTGTATACTTGGAGGATATTTGACTGTAACTGGTACAATGACGGTCGGTGGTATTCAAGCTTTCATTCAATACGTGCGGAGTTTTATGCAGCCAGTCTCTCAAATTGCGAATATCTCCAATATACTTCAACAAACTGCTGCTGCAGCGGAACGTGTATTTGAATTTCTTGCGGAAGATGAAGAAAAACCGGAGCAGGAAAACGCTCTTTTGGTAAGTAAAAATAAGGTGGTAAGCAATCGAGATGTGGCAATTGAAGGAAATGTCGAGTTTGACCATGTTTCCTTTAGTTATGAACCTGAAAAACCTGTTATTCGTAACTTTACAGCCACTATCAAGTCGGGTCAGAAAGTAGCCATTGTCGGACCGACTGGTGCAGGTAAATCGACCATTATGAAACTGCTCATGCGCTTTTACGATGTAAATAGCGGTTCAATCAAGATCGATGACCATAATATTCAATCATTTAATCGAAATGAGCTTCGTTCTCTGTTTGGTATCGTGCTACAAGATACTTGGCTGTTTAACGGTACGATAGCGAACAATATTCGGTACGGTAAGCTCGATGCAACTGATGACGAGGTTAGGAAAGCGGCCACCGCAGCACAGGTTGACCATTTTGTAAGAACATTACCGGACGGATTCGATATGGTGTTGAATGAAGAAGGGGATAATATATCACAAGGTCAAAAACAGCTGCTAACGATTGCAAGGGCAATATTAGCAGACCCCAAAATACTCATTCTAGACGAGGCGACAAGCAAAGTCGATACACGAACAGAAATCCTTATTCAAAGAGCGATGGATAACCTTATGAAAGGCCGCACAAGCTTCGTCATTGCCCATAGACTGTCGACCATTCGGAATGCCGACTTGATAGTAGTCATGCATGAAGGGGATATTGTCGAACAAGGTACACATGACGAGTTGCTTGCTCAGAGTGGATTTTATGCAAATTTGTACAAAAGTCAGTTCGATACAGCAGTTTAAAGGTATGAAGACTGTTAAGGAATTCGATGGAAATCTGGTTTCTTTACAGTCTTTTTCTTAATATAAATTAGGGTCTCGCCAGCAACGCGAATATACATTGATATTTAGCTTTAACAAAAACAGGTTGTGAATTCTGTCAAATTGTTGGTGGGACACCTATAAGAAGGAAATTGTAACTATGAAAGCGAAATAAATAGTGTAACTCCAACTGGATGAAAATAAAAGTCAAGCAAAGGAAGTAAATATGAATATTAAGCTATCTGAAGTAAATGAAAAGAATTTTTGGGATGTAATTAAATTAAAATCCGATTTCGATCAAGAAAAGAGAATTCAAATTTTTGAAAGATGGGTAGGGTCTAACACTTTTTTTCTTGCTGCTTGCCAAGTATATGGGTTCCTTCCAAGAGCAATTTATGATGGTGAAACATTAATTGGCTTTGCTTCACATGGATTTAACAAGGAAACAGGACGATATGAATTAATTAGCATAATGCTTGGACATGCATATCAAGGTAAGGGCTATGGAATGCCGATTTTAAGGGCAGTTATTGAGGAAATGGCTGTGAAGTATTCATGCGAAGAAATTTATTTATCTGTCATTTATAATAACGAAGCTGCCAAGCGTGTATATGAAAAAGCAGGCTTTAAACCAACTGGGGAGATTGAGGATGGACATCATCCAGAACCCATTTATAAATTGGACGTTAAAAAATATTTTAGCCACTTGAAGTCTAATAAATAAAGGCAAAAAGCAGTGAACTTATCTGAACTCACTGCTTTTTGACATTTATAGACTAGCTTATTTTCTTTTTATCCCTCACATCTAGTACATCCAAAAAGAAAACGAATACTGGTATCCCAACAATTAGCCCCCAAACACCAAAGAAATGCTCGGAAAAAATCAACACGATAAAGGTGTAAAATACAGGCAGATCTGTTTTTGAAGACATTAGCTTTGGATTTAAAATATATGCCTCAATCGCGTGGATAATCATAATGACAATAAGAATATACACAACCTGCATAATTCCGCCAATTGTATAAGCAATCGCAATTAGAGGTATAAGTGAGATAATGACTCCGGCAACCGGGATTAAACCTAGGAAAAAGATAAGGATGGAAAGACCCATAAGCTGAGGGAAATCCATAATCCATAATGCAAGAGTTGTCAGGCCGCAGTTGACGAGAGCAATAATAAATTGTGCCTCGATCACTTTACCAAAGGTTAAAACAAATTTTTTCGCGAAAAATTCAATTTCATTATAAAATGGAGCGATCTTACTGTATTTAAATTTAGAAGTAAATTCAATAAGCTTTGGTTTTTCCAAAAGGAAAAATAAACTTAACACAAGGGACATCATGATTTGAATCCCGACTTTACTCATTCCGCTAAAATATTTAAGTAGAAAAGTAAAACCCTGTTCTAAGTAATTAGAAATTTGTTTTGTTTCAATCATGCCTAAAACATAATTAACAAGAACATGATCATGCGGCTGTGTTAAAAACAGCTGTAACTGTGTGACTAACTGCGAAATCTCTACAATAATGATTGGCAAGTATTTAATAACACCGATTGATAAAAGCCCAATAATTAATAAATAGGAGATTAGGACAGTTAGTTTGCGGTGCAGTTTGAATTTATTTGATACAATATTCACAAGCCGATCCAGTAAAAAAGAGAAAATAAAGGTGATTAGAATCAGGTTGATCATACTTCTAAGCATATAGAGAAGAAATACTAAAATTGAAAAAATAAGCAGTCTTTTAAATGCATTATTATTTATAAACGACCGGATCGATTCCATTATATGAATGATTCCTCCCATGCATGGATGTAATAACTCCATATGAATTTCTTACTATTTGTTATTTTATTATATTTTTATATATCTTTATAAGTCTATCTGTGTTTTTATCTCTATCATGAGTTTCCAAAGCATGTTCCCTTGCCTTATTCGAAAAGCTTAACGCTAATTCTTTATTTTCAAATATCTCACATACATAATATGCTAACATGTAAGGAGCATCTGATTGATATACAAAACCTTCTTCCTTATGTTTTAACATATCTGATACACCACCGACATCAGAAGCGACACAAGGAACACCTAAGACCATCGCTTCTCCCAATGAATTAGGGCTATTTTCAATAGATGAAGGGCAAACAAATACATTGGACTTTAAGTATCTTTCACACATTTTCTTTTCATCTAAAGGTCCTATAAAGACTATGTTTTGGTCCAATTTATAATTGCGAATCATTTTTTTTATATATTTACCATAGTAAGTCATAAGCATTCTATCTTTTAAAGTATCCGACTTTGTTATATCTTTTCCGCCTATATATACTTTTGCACTAGGAAATCTTTTTAAAATAATCGGCATAGCTTCAATTACATAATGAAGGCCTTTTATCGAATACTGACCTTGACTTAAAAAAATTGAATTTTTTTCACACTTCTCTATATCCCACTCATGTTTGTAAAATTCATCTCTTAAAGT
This sequence comes from Bacillus sp. JJ1773, assembly GCF_036962035.1. Classification (NCBI taxonomy): domain Bacteria; kingdom Bacillati; phylum Bacillota; class Bacilli; order Caryophanales; family Bacillaceae; genus Bacillus; species Bacillus sp. JJ1773. Next base: position 9,016 of record NZ_JBALNX010000079.1, on the reverse strand, counting down.
TTCATTACAAAAATAATATTTTGCCTCTGGGTTTATTTGAGAAGTGCAAGCTTTATCCCAAGTAGTTCGTCCAATAATATGTTTTATTTTATTGATAGCCTTAATTTCATTTTTCCCTCTATTGTAGAAAGATTTCTGTAAACCTTTTACATTATCTTTTCTCAGAAGATTTCTAAGGGTAAATCCATATATAACCTTCCAAGGTAAATTCGCAACCATGTGTTTTTCTATAATTGAGACTAAACCTTGAATAGAAATAACAGATCTAACCCTTTCTTCTATACAGGCATTAACCATTGAAAGGGTATGGGCAAACTCTGTTCCATAGATATGCACGATATCAGGTTTAACTTCCTTAATAATGTCCTTAAAGATCCGGTTCCCTTCAAATAATTTTTTATCTTGATCTCCAACTGGTTTAAATGCATAATAATTTATTCTATTTCCTTTTAATTTTCTCGACTCTTTTAGTCCTTTTTTTGGAAAGACAATTGATAATTCGATACCATCTTTTTCTGCTAAATCTTTCGATGCATTTATTAGCCAGCCGCCAAAGGGAGATGATTGCTCATTTAGTAATAAACTTATCTCGGGTAACTGAATATTTATAAGCCATAGTATTTTCATATTACTTTTTTCCCCAAACAGTCCGATTCACATAATCAGTATATGACAATATTATTCTTAATACTTTATCAGACACGTTCGACATGCTATAATCTTCAACTTTTCTTAAAGTTTCTTTCTTCTGTACCCTTAAAATCTCTAATCCCTGTAATATTCTTTCTTTCTTAAGTCCTACCATCATCACTGATGCCTCTTCCATTGCCTCAGGCCTTTCATGAGCCTCTCTGATATTAAGTGCCTTAAACTTAAGGATAGAAGACTCCTCACTAATCGTTCCACTATCACTCAGAACCGCTTTCGCTTTAATTTGAAGTTTTACATAATCATTAAATCCTAAAGGTTTCATTGTTTTAACTAACGGATTAAACTTTATTCCTTTAGCTTTTATCATATTTCTAGTTCTAGGGTGTGTACTTACAATTACAGATAAATTATATTTTTCTGTAATCACATTTAAACTATCAACTAAATCTAGGAAATTAGTTTCTGAATTAATATTTTCTTCTCTGTGAGCTGATACTACAAAATATTTTTCTTCTTTAAGTTCCAATCTCTCTAATATATCTGATTTCTCAATGTCATCTTTTCTAGAGTTGAGAACTTCAAACATTGGGCTGCCAGTCTTTATTATTCTATCTGCTGGGAATCCTTCTTTAAGGAGATATTCTCTTGCAATATCGCTATAAGTTAGATTTATATCAGCTATATGATCTACAATTTTTCTATTTGTTTCTTCAGGCACTCTTTGATCAAAGCATCTATTTCCTGCTTCCATGTGGAAAATAGGGATATGCCTTCTTTTAGCTGCAATCGCGCATAAACAACTATTGGTATCTCCGAGGACCAAAAAGGCATCTGGTTTAACTTCTTCCATAATAGGATCAATTTTAACTAGGATATTCCCTATGGTTTTTACTGCTGTTCCAGTTGCTGCATTAAGAAAATAATCCGGTTTTTTTAAGTTAAAGTCTCTAAAAAACACTTCGTTTAATTCATAATCATAGTTTTGTCCCGTATGGACAAGAGTGTGCTCTATTGCATTCGATTCTTCTAATTTATTAATAACAGCTGACAGTCTAATTATCTCTGGTCTAGTGCCAACAACTGTCATAACCTTTAACTTTTTCATTAAGTTATACCTCCAGCTAGTTGTAGATCGCAGGCTTTCCCATTTATGTTAAGACATATTTGCCAATTTCACTCTGCAAAAGTTGAATTGATCATATTGATAATTTTAGAACTAGCTTCTTTGTTATTCTTGTTATTAAAAACAAACTCTCTTGCTCGTTTTCCAAAATTGAATCTATCTTGGCTTGTTAAATTCAGAACTTCACTTATTTTATTGCTGAATGACTCTAAAGAATTATCCTCAACGTAAAAAAAATAATCATCATATTGATCAGGTATACCGTCTAACTTATATGCAATAACCGGATTACCCGATAAAAGATATTCCATATTTTTTGAAGGAAAAGAGTATTTGGTGAATTCCTCATTATTTTGTCTTGGATTAACTAAAACTGTTGCATTTCTTTGCAATTCAACAGCTTCCTTATTGGATAACTGACCTAAAAAGTGTATTCTACTATCTTTTTTCTCATACTCTTTTATAAGCCCCTCAGAGTCTCCCCTGCCACAAATTTTTAGTACTGTATCGTTATTTTCAATAGCGTGAAATGCTTTGATTAGATTAATAACTCCAAATTTCTTATTTAGAGTTCCTGTATAAACAATAGTTTTGCTAGTTTCTCTATTATTTTCAGCTCTGCCAATAAAAGGTTCATTAGTATTAACAACTCCTTCAATTATTACGTAAGGTCTATTACCTACTTTTAATACATCTCTCATATGGTCTGTAAGTAACACAAACGAATCTACATGCTTTGCATTTTTTTTAAATAATTTAATATCTATCGCCTTCAATATGCTATATATTGCAGATTTTCTTTCACTTAAATTCATAAATTGGGGCAAATCCGGAACAATTAAACAAATATGAATTGATGGATCCTTATGTTTTGCATTAACTGCAGCCTGTAAAAATGGAGTATGTGGTGAGTACACAATAATTACTTTATTTGATGATCTGTCTGAGGTGAATTCTTGAATTTGTCTTATAAGTGAATTCTTCCTGGAAATACTTCTATATCCCCACAAATTACAAAACGATACATACTCACACTGAACAGTATTTTTATATGTGAAACTTTGCTTTTTAATAATTAAATCATTATATTCTCTAGGGTAGGTCCCAACAAATGGAGCTGATATCACTTCTAAATCAATATCTTCAATGTTTAAAAAACCGTCAATCAAATTCCATTGGAGTTTATTTGCAGCATATTGGACTGCCCCTTTCGATTTTGTTAATATATCTTCTTCCATTTCTTTAGAGAAAACTCCGCCTAAAAATAACATTTTCATATCTTACAACCCCATTTTAGAGAAAAAAGATAATTTAAGTATTTTGGGTATACAAGGTTATAAAACACAGTACTATCTAACTATCTATTAACTGGTTTATCATTTTAATAATTTTTGGATAAGTAATTTTTCTGTCAAATTCCTCTTCGGCAAGTTTTCTAGCATTCTTCCCCATCTGTTCTCTTTCTTGCTCACTCAACCTATAAACTTTTTCAATAGCCTTGGATAAATTTTGAGGATTCTCTGGTTCATAGTTAAACCCAAATTCGCGGGTTTTGACCAATTCTAAAAATTCGGAATTTAGACTCCCGTTTAACATTACCCTACCAGAAGATAAGTAATCCCCTATTTTGTTTGTTATACTTTGTGGAGCTTTTCTTTTGATTGCATTGATTACAGCATCTGACTTTTTTAAATAAATCCCCATCGTTGAATAATCAACCCAACCTGTAAAAAGTGCATTACTTTCAATTTTTTCTGCAAACTCCTTAAAGTCCTTCTCTAAGGGCCCACTACCTAGTATAATGGGTCTCACATTTAATCCATTTTCATTCGCTATCTTTGCTCCCTCTATAAAAGTATATATATCATAGCTATGTCCAAGAGACCCAATATACGCAATCCAAAACTCATCTTCCGGTTTATCAACAACATCAATCTGCTCAATTACACCAATATCATAATTCTCTATATCAGTGCCTATAAAAACATAGTCATTTATCACACTTTTACTATTTTTCTTTTCCGCAATTTTTAAATAAGTTTGAGAGACTGCCATAATTCCATCTGCCATAGCATAAACCTTATTAGCCATTAATTGCAGAGGAGAAAATAATATATTGCTTATTATCGGCGTATCTAAAACTAAATCGAACATAGCTTCCGGCCACACATCCTGAACATCTATTACAAAGGGGATGTTTTTTTTATTAGCGTACTTGCCAGCTTCAAGTGCACTATCTAATCCTGGAACACATGCATAAACTAAATCGTAATCTTCATTTGTATTTTTTAAGAAATACTTTAAACTTTGAGAAAAGGACCACATACTATAAATTCTTCTAAAACTTATATTTTTGTAATATCCAACTTCGTCAAGTATAACGATTTTATACGGAGCACTTTTGTATAACTCATTCTCTATTCTAAAAGTTCTATCCAATTCTCTAAATTTACTTGTTATTTCCGTAACTTCATATCCTTCATTCACTAACATTTCGCATATTTTTTTAAACCTACTTCTATTATTGCCTTTCTCTCCAGGCAGCTGCGTAGCCTGTGCAATAACAAGTATTTTTTTCAACATATCACCTCTTCTCACCCTTCTAATAAATTATTCCTACCATCAATCTCAACAAAGGATAATCTTAAGGTAAGAGGCTTGCAAAAGGATCTATCCACTCTTACCCAAAAACTGCTTACTTATTCTCTTTTTCGTACCCATTTGGATGATTTTGTTGCCAGCGCCAAGAATCCTTACACATGTCATCAATACTTCTTTCAGCTACCCAATTTAGCTCCCTTCTAGCTTTCGATGGATCAGCATAGCTAATGGCTATATCGCCTGCTCTTCGATTAACAAAACTGTATGGGATTTTCTGCCCCGTTACGTTTTCAAATGCATGTATCACATCTATTACACTGTATCCTTTCCCAGTACCAAGATTATAGGTATTAACACCTTTACTAAGCAAAATCTTTTCAAGTGCTTTTAAGTGACCTGTAGCTAGATCCACAACATGAATATAATCTCTTACTCCTGTTCCGTCATGAGTATGATAGTCATTACCATACACTTTGAGTTCGTCAAATTTCCCAACAGCAACTTGACAAATATAAGGGAGGAGATTGTTGGGAGTCCCTTTAGGGTCTTCACCAATAAGTCCACTACCATGAGCACCAACCGGATTAAAATAACGTAACAATGCAATACTCCAATTACTATTAGCTACAAATATATCTTTTAATAATTCTTCACATAATTGTTTTGTTCTTCCATAAGGATTCGTTGATTGAGGTGGTAAAGCCTCAATAAAAGGTGCGTTATTTGATAATCCGTAGACGGTTGCCGATGAACTAAATACAATCTTATAGACACCAAACCGCTCCATAACATCACACAAGTTTATCGTTCCCGAAATATTGTTTCGATAGTAATCTATGGGAATTTCAACAGATTCGCCAACAGATTTAAGACCAGCAAAATGAATAACAGCATCAATCTTAATTTGAGAAAAAATTGTCGTTAACACTTCTGTATCTAGTAAATCAGCATTATAAAATGTAATATCTTTTCCAGTAATTTTACTAACACGTCTTAATGCTTCTGGTTTGCTGTTTGAAAAATTATCAACTACGATTATTTCATAGCCTGATTGAAGGAGTTCTACACATGTATGGGATCCAATGTAACCTGCACCGCCTGTGACTAGAATTTTCATTTCACCCTCCGAATTTCCCTATTTTTACACATTGTTGTTTTAATACAAAAAAAACACTATATCATCATGACATAGTGGCTTTTTTCTTACTTTTTTCAACACGCTCGGTTCTCCTTGAAGATAACCAAATGAAATATACAAGTATTGCACAATTTAAAAAGTTAATTATTATCTTTGCAAAACCCGCGCCGAAAAATCTCCAGTAATTAATAAAAAAAATAAATAGTGCCACTCCTAATAAAGCAATAATTAACTTTCTATATAAAAGCAGCTTGGTTTTGTTATTAACAATTAGAATAATAGATAATGCGTATGAAAATAGAAGGAAAAAATCACTCCAAATTAATATAATGGCATATTGATAAGCACCAGTATATCGATTGCTTGTTAATAATGAAATTAGAGGTTCAGCAAATATAGAGAAAATAATGTTAACCATTAAGAAAAAGCCGAATACAAATCCCAAAATCTGTATAAAGATTTTGGGATTCTTTTGAGATACATACTTATAAAAATCCGGTTCAAATGCTTGATATACGGCTGAACCTAACATGAAAATGATTCCCGACATTTTTAAACCAATACTATATAAAGCAAATGCATCCACATCATTTTGTCTTTCTAACATGATCCTATCGATATATTGCGTAGGAATATCTAAAAGTGCAATAATAATAAGTGGATATCCGAAAGCAAGTGCCTTTTTTATAATCTTAAAATCGATTTTAGCCTTTATGAATGTCATTTTAAAAGCAATCATACCCAATATTATCTGGGATAATAACACACCCAGCATTCGACCTGCAGCACCTAATTCTAAAACAATGACCAAATACAATCCAATTCCGATAGAAAGTATTATATTCACACTTTGGAGAACTAAAAATTTTAGGCCCTCTTTTTTCATCTTAAAATCTAGTCCCAAAAAAGAAACATATATCATAAAATATAAAGAGGCTAACGTTAATATTCCATACGGGTAAATCGAAAAAGTAACATTAGCCCAATTGAAATATAAAAATAAAAATGTCAGCCCTAGTAAGATAATAGCCAAATTTATTAAAGTCAGAAACATAATTAGTGTAGCCATTACTCTTCTATTTTCTTCTTCCGTTCTATTAAAAAAACCCATCATATAAAAAGAGTAGAAGGATAGATTCATTATTGGAAGAAACATTTGACTTATTGCTTCAAAGTACCCTATAACGGCAAAATCATAAGAACTCAATTTTTCTGAGAATACAGGAAAAGTAATTAGATTGATTAATAACCCTATTATAGAAGGCATAAAAAAATAAATTGCATTTTTTAAATTAACTGAGTATCTATTTATTAATTTTTTGATTAAGCTCATATATGTTACCTTTCAAATATTTCATCATATTTTTTCAGTTACCATATAAAAAAGCATTAGTTTTTTCATGATGAAAATAAGCAATAATCATTGTGGTTATTTGACTGCCTTTATGGCTGTAAATTCGTTTTTACGTACATTTCAATACTTAATTAGTAGTTAATATCTATATTTTTGAGATAAGACCCCAGACTTACTACATGGCCCTTCTTCAAAAAAGAAAGGTTCTCTTGATATTAATTTTTCTGAAAGCAATAACAGTCTTTCTGCTGCCTCTTTAGCATTCCATTCATTTACAAGGGTTCTATGTGCATTCTTGCCTAGCTTCTCACGAAATTCAGTTGTAACTAACAATTTTTTTACACTTTCAAATAAGTTTTTTTCGTTACCATTTTCATATATTAAACCATTTTCATTGTTTTTAAGAAGATAGGGAACTGAACCAATTGCGTGACTTGCAACAACAGCGCACCCACTGTTCATCGATTCGTTAAGTACGGCCCCCCAACCTTCATTAAAATCACTTGTAAATAAAAAAATATTGGCAGATTCCATGTGCTCTCTAATATGTTCAGGACTCATACTGCCGTATAAGTTAACTATGTCCCCCAATTGGAGTGCTCCTATCATTTCTTTAACTTTTTTTTCCAAAATACCAACACCAATAATATCAAGAGTAAAATGATGGCCCTCTTTTTTTAATTTATATGCTACCTTTAGCGCCTGTTCGGGATGTTTCCAATTAATAAGCCGACCTACCCATAATAATTTTGGAATTATATTATTTTTCTTTTTTATAAATAAATCATCTATATTATGCTCTTTAACTTCTGGGAAATATCCCCACTTGTATGCCTTATTTTTATATGCTCTAACTAAATTTAAATCTGCTGCAGTGTAAGCACTTGCACAAAGCATATATACTTTTTTGTTTTTTGTTAAGGTATGTTTTTTAATTAGGGACAAGGCAGTTCTAGGATTCAAGATCCTCCACTTCCCCTTCTTAAATACTCTTTCACTGTAACGAAAAGTTAATTTATCTCCCTTCAATCTTTTATGAATAAAAAGGTCAGGTGCTGAGCCGATGATGACAACATCACTTTCATCTCCAAGTCTAACCCCACTCAAAAAATTTTCTTGACTAGTGTAGGAGTTTAAAGAAAAGGGATATAACTCGCTCATGTCTTCATATCCCATTTCCAATCGTTCCTCATGAATAGGCTCGGTTGCTACAAATTTAAAATCATCGCCTAGCACCTTATACATTTCAAAACAAAAAGGCAGCTGGTGATGATTTAAAAAATTTGAAAAAAAGGTTACTTTCATATCATTTACCTCACTTTTGTTAGTTTGATATGTTCGCATCCTTTGTTCCTGTGCAATATACTTTACTTTTTCCTTTTCGAAAATGCATATGGTAAAAATGGAATTGCAGGCACAATAACAAATATTACAAAACCCATTTGGTAAATATAAGTAACTGGATTAATAAATCCGAAAATTAAAAATAATATTTGAGCTGTCAATAAAAAACGGTAGTATGGATGATTAGAATAAAACCTTAATTGTTTTCTGAAATTTAGAAATATTACTGCGAACAGAGGTAGCGATCCAAATAAACCATAGTATGCCATAAAATCAAACCAGCCAGAATGTCCACCCACTTCAGAATTTAACTCGTTTCCAAATGGACCGTATATTCCGAATAATGGATTTCTCAAGAAAGTTTCTAAAGAAGATAAATAAAGCTGCCCTCTAAAAGAAGTTTGTGATCCAAATGATTCACTGAAAAACCCTTGTGCGAGATCCAAAAATTTAGTACTAATTACTTTATTTGTTTCAAATAGATGAGCAATATCAATTAAGAAAAATCCGATTACTTCCTTAGGAATTATCAGAATAAATAATACGGCTAAAATATTAATAAAAATAAAACTCTTTTTTCCTTTAATAATTGAAACCAAAAGAGTTCCTATAAAAACAAGTGATAAGGATGTAGCGTATGAAGCTAAAATAAGCATAGCAGTAATCATACAATAGACTAAAAGACAGAAAAATTTGTAAATGTTATTAACATTTGGATTCTTTTTAACTAAAAAATATAAAATTATTATATTTATAAAGACCGCGCTGTATACAAAACCAAAGCCACCTATGCCAAGTGACATAT
>NZ_JBALNX010000078.1:0-1243 GCF_036962035.1 Bacillus sp. JJ1773 | reverse complement strand
TCTACAGGAATGCTAACCTGCCCGTTAGCTTAATAACTTCAACAAAATAAGCGATAACCCTTTCTGGATCATCGCACCTAATAGTAGAAATGTAAACTTAATGAGATGTTCAATAAAGAATAAAAAAATTAAATAAAAGCAAGGTTGATAAGAATAATGAATTTACCTTTAATGTTTTCTTAAAAAATCATTTAGTATGGACGCCAGATTTTCTGGAGCTTCCATATTTATTTCATGCCCTACACCCATAATTGTCCGAATTTCTGCTGTTGCGATTTGATCTGCCAATTTCTCCGATGCCCTTTTATTCGCTTTATCATTTTCCCCACATAAAACCAAAGTATTGCACTGAACCTTTTTTAAGTCGTTACTAAAATCTAATTCCATCATAGAATTTGACAATATAATAAAATCATTTTTGCTGGAACCAAGTTTCTGAAAAGGAGATTCTGGCATAAGTCGAAAAATGATATTTTGAACTTTAAGCAACATTTTAGGCATTTTGTATTGTGGTGCTATTAAAACCAGTGAGTCAACTCTACTTGGATGGTCAATCGTATAATTCAATGCAACTACTGCTCCTAGAGAAGGTCCAATAAGGACAACTGGCTCGGAATATTCTTCTATGTATTCAGAGAAAGCGGTGTATAGATTGTTGTAAGTAGGCTCTTTATCTTTCAAAAGGTTAAACAAATCAGGATTTGAAATTTGAGTTGTATCACCCATGTAAGAAATAGTTTTCTCCCAACTTGAGGAACTTTGCCCTAAACCATGAACGAAGATGTATCTCATTAAAGTATCCTCCATCTTCATAAATTCTATATATTGATAATACCTTACAAACTAAATCATTTCTATTTTTTAGTAATAATGCACCTATTTCTTATTGAACTATTGCATCCGTTAGTTTAAGTGTATAATTTCACAATCACTTTATAAGATATAGATTTGTCAACTCCACTCATTTTGTTAGTTTCTCCGCTACAACATTAAAATTAGTTGTTGATGTTGATTCTTCATATAAGAAAGTAATTTTATAATCTATTACTTCATTCGTTTCTATTTTAAGAATTGATGTTGTTACTGTACCATCCCCGACATAAGTTAACCGACTATTATCGGCGATTTCGTAAGTTTTTACACCATCTACTTCATTTACTGCAAAACCTATTCTTTGAATCGTATCTCCGTAAATAAAAGCAAGATTGCAACTATTATTTTCTGTTTTATCGTAAAAAGAAAT
>NZ_JBALNX010000077.1:0-33321 GCF_036962035.1 Bacillus sp. JJ1773 | reverse complement strand
CTACCAATTAATAATAATAGTATTAACCATAGAATTACTTTTTCTATTGAGGCTTTTTTTCTCTTATACATTTTCCTGAACTCCATCTCTTAATTAATAAACATATTATTTTACAAAATAAACTAATAAAGATGGTGAATAATCACCACCTTCACTTAATAAATTTCTTTTTTAATAGCATCTTAAATCAAAAATAAAATCTTTAATTGTTATTTTTTTGTATAATGGCATTCACTACATCAATGGAATCTTCACTTGATAAAAATGGAACTTGGGAAAAAATTAAACTAGATTCCCCTGATAACCTTGCTGCTAAATGACCATTATTTAATAACCTTTCTGCCCCTTTTTCCCCTAAGGCAATTTCTGAAGTACCAGTACTTTCTACCTTAAGAATTAACCTGTTACCTAAATTATCTCGTAGTTGAACAGGTAATGCATCTTTGTCCGGTCTTTGTGCAGCAAATATTAGGTGAATACCTGCAGCCCTTGCTTTAACGCCTAATTTCTGAACAGAAGCAGAAACAGTATTTTTATATTCATCTACTAACATCCAATCTGCAAATTCATCATGAATCAAGAATATTAATGGCATTTTTTTATCTTCAGGGGCCTTCTTATTATATTCTTTAATATTTGGCACTTTACAATAATGTCGGTGAACAAACAGTGTTCACTAACATTAATGTTGGTAACTAACTATATAAGAAATCTTCGTTCATCTAGATTATTTCCTTGAAGGAATTATTTGTGATTCTTTAAGTTCTTTTAATTCCTGAATTTTTTTAATCCCAGGTGAATTTACGATAGAATTTGCTGTTACAACCTGTACTTGTCTAACTATTATTTCTAGTAGCCTATGATGTCTTTCTAATCTCCATGATTGAAACATATGTGGATCCGTTCTATGGAAAATCAACTTATTTCTTAGTTCCCCAAGTTCCTCAATTATTGTTTCAAAAATAGATTTGCGCCTTTCATATAGATTTTTAATATCTTCATCCGTCAAATTATTAAAATAATCTTTGTTGTAAATATCATCAGTTAATAAAGCGGGTATAAAAGCTAAGCGTTTTGCTACTTCCTTGGGTTTAAAACACCCTGATATCATTTCCAAACACAACCACATACTCCCGAAAGCAAAATTTGAATTTATAGTACTTAATTCTAAAGATTCTCGATACAAGTTGTAACTTGCTATAATTTTTTTAGCCAACTCACTATTACTGTTAAGTAATAGAATATCTACTTTATTAAAATATTCTAACTTCTTTTTATAATCAAAATCATCAAGCAGAGGTCTATATTTTGCGGAATATCCAACTTTACGCCAACTATCTAAATTCCTTACCTTGTTTGTTCTGTTAATAAAGGCCAAATTAAAAAACGCTTTGTATGCTATCGGATATTTCTCGTGCAAATGTAATAAGTCTAAAAAATCATTCCAATTTCCATTAACTTCATTTAACATATATAGGTAATCCGCGTTAATATGGGTCTTTTGAAATGACATAATATGAGAAAAACGACTTGCTTCTCTTTCCAATTCTGTTGCAATTTCGCTAGGTACTCCAGATTCTATAGAAGTAAAATCTTGATAAGAAATAAATTTCAACTGAAATTCCTGGGGGATTTCCCATTTCTCAGCTCTAGGAATAGAAACTGGTACATATACTCTGATAATCTGATCTGAATTAATCAATTTATCAATAAAAGATGAAAGGTTACGTTCACTTAAATTTGAAAAATAAGTGAAAATCTCTTTGTTTACATTAATACTTGGTTCAATGTTTAATTTACTTGTAACATTTTTAAATATTGAGGTAATACCTGCTTCAATTCCCCAATTTTTAATGAAATAACATTGATCTTCAGTATTATTACCTTCTTCTAGTAAACTCAAATATAATTCAGTGAGTTGACTATGATGAACGATTTGTTTTAAATCAATATTCAGATTAATACGATTTGGACATATATTTATTTCTTGATTCTCAATAGGATAAGTTTCCAATAACTCTTTTAATGAGGATAAAATTAATGATCTATAATCAATTTTTGTAACATGTAATAATCTGTTTCTAATATTAAATAGCAAAAAGTCTAAATACTCTGATTGACAATACTCCTTATGACTGTTAAGAAGAAATTCTGGAGAAAAGAAGTCAATTGCTCTAGGGCGTGGCCCAATAATGCCATTCTGAATTAATTCCATATCATGTTGGTTAAGATGTTCTGATATATCAATGTCCTCATTAATATATTTAATGGGTAATGTTTTTAATGTACCAATTAGATGATAAAAAACCGATTCTAATAGTTGCATTTTTTGTTGATTGTTTAAAACGTGGAAAGTGAAAACCTTAAAATATTTTTGCACTTCCAAATTCTCGATGTAAGTTTCGAACAAATCTACTTGAAACTTATAAAATCTTTCAATTAAGCCATTTTGATTACATTCATTATATAAATCAAAAAAAAGTTGCTTGTAAAAACATTTCTGAAATTCTATGTTTGCTTCGGAAACTGAACTAAATTGCATTGCCTTTTGACCCCCAAAGTATGATTACTCAGTTAATCTTTTAAAGTTTCACAAAACTACTTATTTAAAATTTCACATATCCATATGCTTCACCCTTTAATTTAATTAGAATGACCTACTAATATATCGTTATTTTTCAATTCATTATTGATTAAAGACTCTACCAAGTTACTATTTATAATAGATGCAATAATTAATTCTGTTACATCTTTATAATTATAAAATGGTGCTAATTGTGAGCATATAAACTTAATATTTCCGACAGCATTTATTAATAATGTTTTTTCTTTTGGTTTTGATATATATAAATTCCATCTTTTTAAGGATTCAATCAACTCATCAATTACTTTATCTTTACTTTTTACTTTAGGTCTAGAAATTGTACTAAAATGAAGTCCACAGAATATATAAATATCTTTGTAATTCTCATTCTCAATAATTCTTAACATATTATTTACATTTGATGCTATTGTTTTATTAAACACATTAGTATAGAAGAATTTAGCTGCTTTAAATGCTTCATCATTTCCAATGTTCCATAAAGTACCTATATATCCCCTACAACCTGCTGCAATTATCTGAGTTGAAAATTCCTTCCATGAAGTACATGTATTATTAAAAATTATTGGGGTGGTATTTGATGCAACGGTGTGGAATTGCCCTTGATGTATACTATCAAAACACTGAATGTGACATGATTTTTCTACTAAATAATCTACTTTCGTTCTTGTAATATTAATTTTATCTTCATCTGCTGTAATAGACTTTAACATATCGTCATATACATACTGCGGATATCTTTTATCATCTAACTCCTTGCTTTTCCATTTGGCCCCATCTAAAAATTTGAATATTTTCTTACTTACAACTTTAAAAAACTCTGTATCTTCTTTTGCAAACCCAGCTACTTCCTCATATTCAACTATATGTTTCTTTCCGTTACGGTCAATAAATTCTTGCTCAACATAGTACCCATTTGTTTCTCCACCGTGACTAACAACATGTAATAAATCATAAGGATAATAACTAACATTTTGATCAAAAGCCTTTACTGTTGCTTGATAATTTCTTATAGATTTTACATTAAAATTATTTTCCTTCAATATGGAATCAATAATATTGGTTTCCTCTACCACAGAAGCACCTAGATCATTGGGTTCCGGAGAAAATAATAATGCACTGTCAAACATCCTTTTCGAAAATTCATAATAAATATTATTAAATATAAATAAATCTTCGTTAATCGAGCGCAGAACATGTGTACAACATGTTAAATCATTGAACAAAACACCATACGGTATTCCATCAGTAAAAAAGGTGGCATACTGATACTTCTCGAAATCAATATCTCCTAAGGCTTTATTAATATAATCCGATACTTTTATATAGCCTCCATAAGATCTATTACGTTTCCAGTGAATTAGGTTCCTATTAAAATCATCTATATCTTCTTCGCTAATTGGTTCAATAAACTTAATATCTGCATTAATAGTGACAGCATAATTAGTTATAATTATATCTGATAAATCATTGTTCTTTTCAGCTATTACTATTCCTTTTCCACCAATCTCTAATAATTGATTTAATCTTTCTGCCCCCCTATCTACCTTAACAATTTGGTTCATATTCTTTGCTATAAATAGACCTTCTGGTATATTGGCTGGATTACAATAAAAAACCCCAAAATTATTATCTACTGAAACTTCTTTTATTTTTGATATATCATCCAAGGTGTTTATATAAAATATCTCTAGTTTATAATATTGTTCTAATCGAAAGTAGGATAATTGAACCATATCTAATCCAATAACAAATATTGTTTTGCAATTCATCTTTGAAATTGAATTCAAAATTTTAGTTGCTGCTTTTTGTGCAATTATATTTGACATGTAGTTATCATCTTTTGGAGTTGAATACTCATTCTTCGTATAATTAACTGAGGGCATTCTAAACATAGGGTAATAAACTGATTTAGAATTTAAATAACTTGAAACGATTGATATTAGCTCCAGATCTACATCATTTGAGACAATACAGGCGGTATTGCAATTAAGAATTGGTAAATTATTTTTAATCACAATTGTTGTCCTCCTTGAGTTAACATTATATTACCTTTCTTAACGGTCATTCTACTTAAAATTATGTTTTGATTCTATTAGTTTCATAGCAATATCTATCGCTTTTTGTGCAATTTTTATTGCTTCCTAGCAATCCCTTACGTTTTGTTGAAGTACAATTTGGGGAGAAGGTAACAGCCTTAATACTTGATGTATCTCCTCTGATTCAAAAATTGGTTGGTCCATGAAAGAATACGCTTCCAATTTGAAGCTGCTTCACGAACATAATAAATAGCATCACGTATTGTCTTAACCGCATAGCGATAACTCTCTATTTCATCAAACTCTAGTGAAGTAATAGTCCCTAACCGTATAACTGAATCCCACGCTTCAAAAATTAGTTAGTTCGATATTTTTTCTGCTTATACCAAGACTCTTTAATAATTGGTCCTTCTGAAACAAATGTATCCATTCGCCAATCTTGTTCTGGGAAATTAATGTAGGTATCAAATTTTTCTACCTAATTCTACGCATACACTAATGTTGATAAATAAAATTGGTTCTATTCCAAATCATTCATAAATAATAGGAAACTTTTGAAATGTAGTGATAATTATTCTATTCCCATCATTTATGGAATTTCAAAGGGCTGAAAACAGCCTTAAATCAGGGTTTTAATAGGCAATTTTATAGTAAAAAACCTATAACTATTAGACGAACTAAAAATAGCCACATAACCCGTAGACCCTTTATTATAAAAGCTTACAAGGCTATGTGGATTTATTTTGACTATTTTAGGGATACCTCCCTGGCGATTTATACAATTTTTCGCGTGCGACCCGGGCGCGGTCACCATTTTGAAAAGTTGGAGAGATTTGACCTACGCTAGGGTATTACGATCATTCTACTTAACGAGTTGTTTTATATACGGAAGAAGTTCTTCAATTTTTGCTACAATCCGTTTTTGTTCTTCGAGTGGTGGAAGTGGTACAAGAATACTTCGAATTTTATCCAAGTTCAGATTAGGTTGTGCTGAACCCTCAGAACCTGTGCGTGAAATATCATAGTTATACATTTGGAAATATTGTATATAATTTCTGAGATTATCGTCATCAATTATATTTTCTAATGCAGCACACGCCTGATTAATTGTGGCATCTAATAATAATTCCGAAATTTGCCCCCTTGTTTTACCTTGTCCATACATTGCTATTAACAGTGTATGTTTTGGATAGAGTTTCAAGCTGGTATTTTCAATTGCATATTTTGTTATAAAGTTATTCGCCTTTTTTATTTTCAAATCACCAGTTTGTGAGCTAGTTATCCATGGAATATCACCATTTTCGTGGAATAATGGATTTGATTTTGATGGAGTCATTCCAGTCGAAACATTAAATAAATCACCCAACCTCACCCATTTCCAACTTTCAGGGATATCAAATGGAATATCATCCTCTGCAATTTCTGAAAGCGCCTTTGACTTTTTAATCTTGCCTTCCTTAACCAGCTTTTTCTTTTCTTCTTGAATTTGCTTATAAAGTTCTTCAGCAGTACCCTCTTCTTCTCGCTGTTTCACCAGCTTGCCTTGGATCGCATATTGCAAAATAGATTTTTGCATATCCTCTGGGAATTTCTTATTCAGTTCCTCCACCTCGGTATAAGCTTCATCGTATTTCTCTACATAGGGCATTAACTCTTCAATCTTTGCTACAATACGCTTTTGTTCTCCTAGTGGGGGGAGGGGTATTAATTTAGGTTCCAACATAGGGACTGTCAACTGCTTAATACTTGTTCCAACCCCTCTTTCAAGTAAAGCAGTAAGAACCTGTTGGATATACTTTTGGTCAACATGACAAGAAATGTTTAGCACAAGCAACCTTACAACAGGGGTAAAAGGTTCTGTCCTGATACAAGAAAATCCTATTGTACCTCTCCCTGAAACAGTGATACAAGGTTCTTCAACCATAGCCTCTTTTGTATAACCTATTATCCCCTTATTCTGAATGCCGTTAGCTATTACTGGTACCGTATGAGTTTCTGTTTTTTCTTTCAGAAAGTCTTTAGGTTTGTCTCCTCCAGCTTTAATAAATAAAGCTAAATCTGCCAACCTAACCCATTCCCAGCTCTCAGGAATATCGAATAGTATCTCATCTTCATTAATCTTTGGTAATTCCTTTTGTTTCTTTATCTTACCTTCTGTTATCAGCTGTTTTTTTTCTGACTTTATCTGCTCTAGCAGTTCCTTTGATGACCCGTCTTCTTCTCTCTGTTCTACCAACTTCCCTTGGATCGCAAGTTGAAGGATACTATTTTTTAAGTCTTGTGCATCCATCTTAATTACCTCCAAGCATAGAAGTAATCTGGTCTAACACATTATCGATTTCAGCATTTAATGAAGCACGCTTTTCTTGATATTCTTGAATCAAGTCCATTGGTTCAAGTATTACTTCTTCCTCATGAGGGAAGCCACAAAGGTCGATGTTGTAGCTTCGATTTACAATTTCATCGATTGTATATTTCTTCGCTTTTGGATAACCATCCACTTCGATTTCTTCTCGGTTTTCCCACCATGCTATTGCTTTATTAAAATGCTCCAGTTTCATCGGTCTGGTCTTCGAGAAGTTTTTATATCCTTCCGGCATATCTACTCGATAGAACCATGTTTCCTCTGTTGGATGAGTGTTGTCAAAGAACAAGATATTTGTCCGAATGGATGTATAAGGTGCAAAAACACTATGTGGCATCCTTATAACAGTGTGAAGTTTAAATTCACTGAATAATTTCTTCTTGATATTGAATTTGGCATTATCTGTACCAAATAAGAATCCGTCTGGTATGATAACCGCTGCTCGACCATTTTTCTTCAATCGATACATGATCAAATTCATAAAGAGATCAGCTGTTTCTGAACTTCTTAGCTCCATCGGGAAGTTGACCTTAACGCTATCTTTCTCACTACCGCCATAAGGTGGATTCATTAAAACTACATCAAAAGGTTCCATTTTTCGAAGTTCTTTATAGTCTGTTTCTAATGCATTCCCATGAAGGATGTTGGGATCATCAATATCATGAATCAGCATATTGGTCACACACAGCATATGCGGCAATGCCTTCTTTTCAATACCATACACAGACTTGTTATAGATTTCTCTATTTTCAAGAGAGTTACCAACTTGTTTATCCAGTGCATTTAGGGCTGATGTCAAGAAGCCCCCGGTACCACAGGCAAAGTCTCCGATTTTTTCTCCTAATACCGGTTTTACCACTTCTACCATAAAGTCTGTGACAGCTCTTGGCGTATAGAACTCCCCCGCATTACCTGCACTCTGTAAATCCTTAAGGAACGATTCATAGATGGTACCGAATTCATGGCGCTCTTTATATTCTGTGAAGTCAATCTCGCCAATGATATTAATAACTTGACGAAGCAGTATTCCATCTTTTTGATAGTTGTTGGCATCTTCAAAAGCGGATTTTACGATGATTTGACTCATCGGTGTTTCTTCATCAATTTCTAGATTCTTAAGCGTAGGAAACAGTTTGTTATTTACAAAATAAAGTAAGGCATCTCCTGTAAGTGCCTCACCGTCTTTTCTATCAACTGCCCAATCTCTCCACTTTAATCCTTCTGGAATGATGGACTTGTAGTTGTCATCATAAAGTTCCCATGCTTCTTCCTTTGCGTCATATATTTTTAAGAAAAGAATCCACACGATTTGCTCGATTCTTTGGGCATCTCCATTAATGCCTGAGTCGTTTCGCATGATATCTTGAATTCTCTTTACAAAATTACCAATCGCCATAACCTATACCTGCCTTGTCTTGTTTGTTTACTTATGCGTAATAAATCTCATTTTCTAGTTCCTGTACTGCCTTTTGATAGGCTTCCTTTCCACCAAAGGCTTTGACTATTTTCATTGGACTACCAATCTTGGCAAATTCCTTTAGTTGAAGAACCTTTGTATCTTCAATCTCTTTAATGCCATCATTGGCATACTTATCAAGTAGTGCTTCAATAACCTGCTGGGCAATATCGGAATACTTGTACAGATAGTGACGTTTCTTCACATTCTCTGCTCGCTCTTTTTTTGTCAGCGGTGGTTTATCATAAGCCAAGTGACAGATTAGATCAAAATCATCTAGCTCCGTTTTACCCAGTTCTTCTCTAACCGCATCTAGCAGTACACCACCATCTTGCAATTCATCAATGATGGCTTGCTTTCTCTCCGCTTCTGTCCATGTTCTCAAGAAATCATCCAGCCTCGCATATTGCTGCAGGATATTTTTCTTTGTATAGTCAATCAGACTTTCGGTGATGAGCTTTCCATCCTTATCAACATATTGGACTCTCTCTGAAAGAACTCTAACGGTAACATCACCTATATAATATTTCCGAGGCTTATCTTCACCGTCATCATCAAAGGCATCCGTTCCCCCTGTGCGGTAATTACCACCGGTTTCATTGACATCATCATTGCCATCACTTTGACCATATCCTTCATTGCCTTCTTCTGCTTCAGGCTCATCCACTGGATCATTCCCATCAAGGTCAATCACCACTTCCGGTCTACCATCAAATGCAGGGTCAGCAAAGAGTCGGCTGGAATTACGAAAGTCCATAATTGTAAAGTAGGTCTTGCCGTATTCTTCAAGAAGTCTTGTCCCACGACCGATAATCTGCTTAAATTCGGTCATGCTGTTGATGTTATTTTCTAAAACAATCAACTTACACATTTTCGCATCCACACCGGTAGACATGAGCTTACTAGTTACAGCAATAACCGGGTAATTACTATCTTCATCAATAAAGTATTCTAGTTGTGCTTTTCCTTCATCATTATCCCCAGTGATACGCATGATGTATTTATCGTTTTCTGCATACAAGTCTTTATTCTCATTGATAAGGGCTTGCCTCATACGTTCGGCGTGTTCAATGTCCACACAGAATACGATGGTTTTACTAAAACGATCGGTTTTCTTTAAGAACTCTGTGATTTTAGATGCTATAACTCGTGTGCGATCATCAATCACAAGAGAACGGTCAAAATCTTTTACATTGTACTCCCGATCCTCAATTTCATAGCCATATTTATCAACCTTTCCAGCCTCCGGTCGATAACCTTCTAGATCTTTATCTAGACCAATTCGGATAACTTTATAAGGAGCCAAGAAACCATCATTAATTCCTTGTTTGAGAGAATATTCATAAATTGGCTCACCAAAATAAGAGAGGCTAGATGCTTCTTTTGTTTCTATCGGTGTTGCTGTACAGCCAATGTGAGCAGAGGAGGAAAAATAATCCAGAACCTTTCTCCACGCTGATTCCTCTTTTGCACTCCCTCTATGGCACTCATCAATCACAATTAAATCAAAAAAGTTCGGCTGGAACTGACGGAACGTCTCTTCTCCATCGTCACCGGAAAGCTGCTGATAAAGAGCTAAGTAAATCTCATAAGAACTATCGAGATTTTTATTCTTTACCTTCGTCATCTTTCCACCAAAAGGTTT
This sequence comes from Bacillus sp. JJ1773, assembly GCF_036962035.1. NCBI lineage: Bacteria > Bacillati > Bacillota > Bacilli > Caryophanales > Bacillaceae > Bacillus > Bacillus sp. JJ1773. Next base: position 23,214 of record NZ_JBALNX010000077.1, on the reverse strand, counting down.
GAAATCCCCTGTAATGGTTTGGTCAACAAGTACATTTCGGTCTGCTAAGAAAAGGATCTTTTTCTTTAAACCGGACTTCCATAATCGATAAATAATCTGGAAGGTCATAAAGGTCTTTCCGGTACCTGTGGCACTGACAAGTAGCACACGATCTTGTCCCTTTGCAACGGCGTCTACCGTTCGATTGATTGCAATTCTTTGATAATATCTAGGCGTCTTATAATTAGGCACATAGTAATAAGGCTCAAGAAGCACCTTCTCTTCAGCCCTATTGATATTTTTTTCGATTAAGTATTTTTGATATAAATTCTCTGGCGAAGGAAATTCCTCCAGCCTAAGTTCTCTTACCTCACCTGTGATTAAGTTTTGTTCAACAAAACCATCACCATTTGAAGAATAGACATAATATATATCCAGTGCTTTCGCATAGTCAATCGCTTGCTGCAAACCTGCTCCTATCGGATGATTATTATCCTTGGCTTCTATGACTGCTAAAGGAAAGTTATTTTTGTAAAAAAGTACATAGTCCGCTCTTTTCTTTTTTCCTCTGGCAGTTACATTTCCACGAAGTATGATTCTACCAGCCGTAAAGGCGTATTCAAGTCGAACTTGCTTCTTTATATCCCACCCTGCATCAGTGATTGCCGGTGTAATATATCTAGCTTTGATATCTTCTTCAGACAAATTTCTCTTTCCCATTAGCTCAGCCCTTTCGCCCATTTCTTGCTAAAATCACTTATTCCATTTCAAATTCCATAATGTCTCCAATGTTGCATTCGAGACACTTGCAAATTTTATATAAGCTTTCTAGATTTACAGGTTGGCATTTTCCAAGGCGAGCTAATATGTTGTAAGTAATCCCAGCCTGTTCCTTCAACTCCGTTTTATTCATCTTCTTGTCAATCAAGAGTTTCCACAATTTATCATAGCTTATAACCATACAAAGTCCTCCCATAGCTATGTAAAATAAAGGCAATTATATTATAGCACATCATCAAACGGATAATAGAGAAAACCTTACATTAATGTAAGGTGATATATAAAGATACAATTATATATAATAGATTGATATCACAATATACCATTTAAGCAATTATTGTCTTGCTCAGTATCTTATTTTGTAACTTTGTATTCTATCTTTAAACACCAAACAAACACCAAGACCAAATCAAAAGTGCCTAAAGTAGCTTGTTTAAGCCTTTCGTCTGGTATCGGTGTTTTTGTCCGTTAGCCATCCATGAATCGCAAAGGTGGTCAAAGGTACACCTCAGAGAATGAAAATATACTGGCTCATATTTATTTAATCCATTCCATAGATCAATGAACTTTAGCTCTCTCCATTTTTTCAAACGAAGGAGAAGGGCTTCTTTGGTATTGCCTTTTTTCGGAGTTATAGAAGTTTATTTTTGCTTTTAAGCTTTTCTAATTGAGAACCGAAATCAGTAATTTACAGTTCCAAAATCAAGAATTTCTTTAAATCCATTTTTAACACTGCTCACCTTCAAAGTAGTAGTACTTTAATTATTATCATTCTTTATTTATCTTCATTTAAGTCATGAAAGTCATTATTTTTTTCTATACTCCCAGCAGTTTGTGCTAATGAAGTTTGAGCTACGACTAATATTTCTTTTAGTTTTAACAAATCATCGTAAAATACCTGCTCTTCACCTATCTCAAGTCCCTGGCTAATATTTTCTTCAGCAAGGACTAAGTTAACATCTCTCTCCATAAAAAATTTAGCTAATTCGAAATGAAACTTTTGTTGAATATTTAAAGCATCTTCCAGATTACCCTTATTTTTTTCTAATTCTATTGCTCTTGTATAATATTCTTTACCTTTTTCTAAACAAATGCTTTTATCCATATCTTGATACCTAAAATGCCATGTTCCTAATGTAGCAATTGGATAAGAATAATCTTCCCAAATTTCATGGCTTTTTTCTAACAATAGCTTTTCAGTTTCGCCTATTTGCCCCCGACCAATACGTTCATAAACTACTTCGTTAATAATACTAGCTAAGCCTTCAAAGATCGAAGAATCTTTATTTTCGTCATAAATAAATTCATCCAATTGCTCTGAGGTAATATGAACTATATCATTGCCTTCGATTATATTATCAAACCCCAATTGTGATCGAATAGATTGAGAAACAAATAATAAGTCATTTACATTGTCTTCAATGTTATTATCATCCACAATTATAGACAAATAAGCATTCGGATCTTTAGTTTTATTTATTTTATTAAGGACTAAGGACTTCCAAGGGATTGAAGAATCTCTATTATTTAAGTTAAAAATGAGTTTAACTTTAACATCTAAATTGTGAATTCTAAAAGAATTTGCACTCACCATATTTAAGTTTAATTGCTTAACTATACCTCTAGTTACCTCTGTTTGAAGAATTTTAATTTTGTTGTCTATAGCATTCTTAACTTCTAAAATTGACGTAGCATTAAGTTTCTTAATTCTATTCATGAATACAGGGTAAGCTGCTACCAGATTAATTTGATAATTATCATCGAAAAATTCATAAAGGTTGTCCTTAATTGTTGCAATTAAATCTTGAAAACTTTGGGTTAAATCGGAAGCTGTTAAAAAATTTTTATTTGTTTCTGTTTTTTGGTACCAAACGGTCCATCTTCCATCATCATTAATGTACACATATAATGGATTTGAAATAGGATTTTTATTTTCATAAATAAAATACTTTCCTTCATTTCTAATGCTCTCGTTTAAATTAAGTATTTCTAAAATTACATCTTTATCGAAGGTGCTATCTATATGTATGGATGTCAAAAATGCTAGTATATTATCCTTATCAACTTTTATCTCTTCAGGAAACTTAATTGCTACGTTGAAAAATTGCACTTCTTTTGGCTCAAATGAAATATTCTCTATAACATTATTAATTTTTAAATTATTTTTAAACTCCCCATTTTCACTTGTTGATTCGCCATTTTTAATCAATTCCTTGTTTTCTGTGCTACGTTCGTCATCCTCTAAATCAAGTTTTATTAAACCTTGTACCGCTGAAAGGATGAGGCTCATCTCTCTATAAGACGTTTTCACTTCAAAATCATAGGCATAATCTGCTGTTTGTCTTAACCAATATAGGCGGAGAGATAAAATATCAAATAATAAAAGTGCATGGGTATAATCTTGTCCGTTCTCTATGTACTTATAAAGTGCTGAAGCAATTGCTGCTTCAACTTCCTCTTCAGGCTGTTTTTTTTCTTTTGAGCTAATGAACTCACTTATCTTACAATCTAAATGCTCAGCTAGTTTAGGATCATTAATTTCCAAGTCAAATAACTTTTTACTAAGGAAATCTAAATATGGATTAATAATTAGCTTAACTTTGTTAAGCTGATCCTCTTTAATAATATATCTGAGGAGCTTGAACGGCTTTACTCTTTTTTTGATTACCTGTAGATAATTATTCTTGTTTATTTCCTCTATAGGCAGTCCTTTTGTAAAGTACGAATAATATGACGAGCTTGTAAAGTGCTCTACTTCAGTAATCTCAATTTTTTCGTCATCTAATCGCATTGTTTCATTAAAAAATGAATACATAAGACTACTTATAGACTTATGTAGACAATAATAAAGCAAACTTGCACAAGCCCTTAAATCGCCCTTAATTAATGAAGTTATGGAAAGTTCTTCATTCTCACTCGCTGATCTTTTATAAACATCTGCCTTTTTCGCTACATGTTTATAAATTCTTTCTCTAACTTCTTCAACTTCTTGACTGTTTTCAATCTTAGGAAAGAATGAAATATAATTTCTGTTAAGTTCAATTGCTTTTTTTCTTAAAATCAATTTTGCTGAAATTGAATTTTTCGACATTGTAATATGATTCGACTCATCTTTAAATTCTCCAAGCAACTTAATAAATGTTTTAATGCCAATATTGGTATCAAAATAAAACCTAGTGGTTCCGTTTACATTTTTCGCATCTAAGATTCTTTTCATAATAATACTCCCTGAAATTTAGTAGTTAAGGAATATTTTATAAAAATAACCATTGAATGTAAATTGAAAAAATTTAATATACCTTCTCATTCCCAGCCTTTTCCTTTTGGTCCATTGTTCTTACATTACTCAATCAGTGGCCGTCTATATGTCAGAAATAACTTGTTATTAACGATGTAACAAGAAAATTCCTAAATAAAATAAGAATTCCAGAATGAACTGTAATCAAGTAAAGTTATTTTTTCCATAATCCTTCAAACACTTAAATTCTTTCTATATTTTTCTTTTTATGATTGTTAGTTCAAAGGATATTACGTACTCAGACGAGTTTAAAATTTGAATTTGTGCTTCTAGCAATCTTTTCTTCTAAAGAAAGCTTTTTTTAAAGGGTCACCCTGAACTATTCGTACGGGTTTCTCTAAGACCCAATACTCCTGTTTAAGGACTAAGAATAAGTTACTAAAAAAGTTAGACATGATAAAAAGGGGACGAAGAACGAGTCAAAGTCTCTGCTGAACAGAAGTTTCATTTAATTCGTTCAGTGATTGATTAGTACGAAGTAAGGTAAGTTTTATATGTAAGATTTCGGAAGTATCACGTTCAGGTCTTTAGACACAATACTAGGCCCTTTTTTTAGGGGCATGTGAAAAACTAGGCCTATGGCATTCAATGTCAAGAAGAGGTAACTGTTGGGATAACAACTCCACAAGAGTATTTCTTTGGTTATTTTAGAGTTGAAGCATGTATTAAACACTGAAGAACTTTTTAAAAAAAATTAGAAATAATATTGTGTACTATAACTATTTAAGGTATCAATGGAACTTAAAGAAGATGACCCAGCTAAATACAGAAATCATCTTATCCATATCGCATGACGTTTTTTAAAAATGTCCTTTACAAAGTGTACAATTTTATTATTTTTGATACCAACGAAAATTACATCTTTTTCCTTAAACGTCTTGTTATAAACCATTGAAAATCAAACCTCCACATAAATCAATTGGTATTCTTTGTTGAAGAGTAGGGGTCTTCTTTATAAATCGCTTTTCTTTTGTAGACAATTACACCTTTTTCTTCACCATTTTTTGTAGGGATTTTTGCTGGTATTTTATCAACAGTCTCACCAATTTTAAAGTCCTTTTTCATCATGCTTAATCTCCTTCAACATTTTGAAAATGGCGATAAGACAACTTTTTTGAGAATAAAACCCTTAGGGTAAACAGGGGGAACAATTTATTTATAAGCAGTTAATTTTGGTGTTTTTTCTTCCAAAACAGTTAGTTAGTACAAACGATACTTCTTGTGGGCGCTAGAAAATTTAATAAATAGAGGAGACCCAGATAGATAAAAACTATAAAAACCTTATTACCTGGGTTATCTATAGTTGTCAATCGCTGACTGATGCTTCTTGTTCAATTATCTTCTCAAGCGTATTTGCAAATTTCTTTTTAAGTCCTGTCGCTCGAACAAGCTCCCATTCTTTAATAGAAGATTTAGTTTTCCTTAAACATCTTGCTACAAATTTAATCCTTCTTATTTGAAATTGTTCTGTTGATTCAACAACTTCTTTTAGGGCTTTCTCAGTCTCAGGCATTTTCTCTAGATAATTATATAGGGAGGAAAGGTTCCCTATTCTACGTCCAATCTCATTTTTTGAAACTCTAATTAATTTATTTGTTTCTGCAAGAATTTCATTTGCAATTCTTTTAACCTCAGCAGCCGTTTTTTGATCACGTGCAACCCAATCTACCCTGTTAATTGGATTTATTCTATCTTTTTTAGTAATCGGATAGTTATACTTTAACCACTCTTGATCATTTCTATAAAGCCATGTAAATAATTGGGGATTAACCTTTCTCATTTCTGTGATAGATTTATTAGGCTGCTCTTGAAGCATTTTTAACCATTTAGCTCTGTAATCTTTCCTTTTGAAAGATTCCTGAAAATCAACTACTTCCTCACAGTTCCTATGCTTTTCTAGATTTCTCTTTACAGTCATAGGGTCAACACCCAAAATTTTAGCTTTTTTCCTCAAGGATAATGCAGTTTTACTAAGCTCTATTAATTTCTGTTCCCATACCAAACCAAATACTTTTATACGTCCAATCCTAAATTTGTCAACAGTAGATTTATCAGGCCCTCTTCTAGAATAGACAAAACCACATGAACATGAAAAAGTTCCTACTGGTAATCCAGTTTTATAATCCTTTGTAATTGTACATGAGGTTACTTCTGATTTCTGATAATGCTCAGCCACTTTATTTAAACAAGGCCAAGGACCTTTTCCAAAGTGCTCATAGCTAACTTTTTGATACTGACCAACCATTGATGAAACTGTTTCTCCTAAATATCCTAGCAACAAAATATGTCTTATTGGATGACAACTAACCCTAGGTTTTCTTAGTAGCTTATGTAGCCATGTATCTCTCATTTCGAGATTAACATAACAATTGATCTCATTTAATAATTCACCCCCATAATATTGATTAAAGGATGGGATTAATTCACGCCATCTAATTCTTCCTGAAACAGTAGCTAACCCCTTTTGCTGCAACTTTTTTACATAAAAGGTTTTTAAATTTCCCAAGCCAATAGGAGGGAAATTATTACTAAGTAAATCACGTATTTGTTGGGCAATGAATTTTAAATATACATGAACAATTTGCTCCCTTTTCTGGTCAGAAATTATATATGTCTCAAACTTTTCATTCATCAGATATTGCTCTAGGGTAATTAATTCATGCTTATTTCTTCTTTCCGAATAAGGAATGTTTGATTCAACTAACCAAGTATGATGAATAGGGCAAAGCATAACTTCTTCTATTTGATGAGATCTATGCCAAAATGCTTCTCCATTCCTAACTTGTTCCTCGGTAACACATTCTCTACAAAACCTTAAAGTTGTCGGATTCTTTATAGTACTAGATGGTTTCCCTAATTTCATATAAATGGACATACCGTTACTATGAAACATCATCGTTCTTAATTGTTGAAATCTATACGCGGGAATAAATGGTGCATACAAAGGTAAAAGCGTGTGGTTTGCAATGAAATAATCAGGGGTGAATGTTTTCAAGACCGCTAATTTTTGTGAAAGCGCATTTAAATGTGCAGGCAATATGGTAGATGCACAAACATGGCTTGAATCAAATAATTCCTCCATAGTGATCTTTGGATTTTCATTTCCTGAAATATCGTGGTATCTGGCTATAATACTATATAATAGTTCGTCATCATAAAGAAAAGGGAAAAATATCATCTACAGTTCTCCTTTGATATAATCTTCCCTATTTTCAACCTTCTAACTTTTTTTATTCAATAAACCCCATTTGGTTTAGCATATTTTTGATAATAGCTTCTGTTTTGGAATCACACTTTCTATATATATAAAATTTACCTTTTAGATTATCAAGACTGATGTTTTTATATCCCTTGTTTAACAAACTTTCTACTACAATAGGTAGCCTTCTAATTAAATAACAATTTAAGGGTTCTATACTTTTTTTAAGAACCAAAGAGCTTAGAGGAAGTCTGTCTGAAAGTTTTCCATTAAGTCTGCTTCTTTCAACAGAGGTTAGTTTTTTTAGTATTGTTGTTTTTTTTATTTGATAAGGATGCTTTCTATAAAGTTCTTTGCTAACTTTTTTGATTTTCCTAGCTAATTCTTTATCAAAAGAAGTAAAATCTAGACGATCTTTTTTATTCTTTCGTTTTGCCGGTAAGTTTGATTCAAGCCATTCTCCATCGTTCAATTTTAACCATTGGTATTTTTTATAATTTGCTTTTATATATATATCTGTTCTACTTAGTGTCGAGGCTTTTTTAATAATACACAAAATATGGTTACGATAATTTTCCTTTAACTCTTCCAAATCATTTGTACTTGCTGTTTCTTGTTGGGAGCTAATAATTTGATTTAAAACTTCTTTTTCATTTTTCCTAATAGTCCGGGAAAAACCAATTACTTTATATAGGTTGTTTCTGACTGCAGATTCGGAACATTTGAGTTCTATTGCTATTTGATTAGCTGAGTATCCCATAAGGTATAAATCCAAAACTCTATCATTCCATTTTTGACCCATTGTTTTTATCATAACTTTTTCTGCGGAAATCTTACCCCTTTTCCACCTTTTCGCATAAACTTGCCCACAAATTGGACATGTGAACTCCCCAGAAATGACCATACCACCTGATTCTTTAGGAATGCGTTCAACTTTGCTAATTATTTTTTGATTATATCCTTTGCAAATTTTGTTCAAACATTTCCATGGTCCATTTCCAAAAGGAATTTGATTAGCTATTTCTATTTCTACACTCATAAAAGTATCAAATGATTTAAATAGAAAGTGAATCACCAAAATATAGAATAAAATATTTTGATTCATATCTTCTACGAAACTTCTAGCTAAAAATGATCTATGGGATATGTAATTGATGTTTATAGTTATTGCTTGTAAAGTATCAACACCATAATTAGAAATTAAAGCCGAAATTAATTCTTTCTTTAATATTCTTCCTTTGTAATGAATAAAGTTGTTTTTCCACAAACCCATTAGAATCTTATGATAAATAACTGTTGAATTTAATTTGCTATGGTTTTCGCTTAAAGCACAAATGAGATTAAATAACTCAATTTTTATTTTATTCTCCTTATCTATTGATAGCTTCTTTTCAAATTCATTTGTTAGCGCATGATTATTTACACAAAACGGTACACTTATTAGTCCACGGGAGTCATTCCCAGCTAAAATTTTGTCACAAGTTGAACACCTATCTGTAAGTTTAACAAAATGTTTATAACAAAAATTTATGAAACTAAATTGATGTTTTCTATGTACATAACACTCACCATACTCTTCAAAATCCTCTTTTATACATTGTGTACAGTACTTAATAGTTTTAGAAAAAAAATCTGATGAAAAGTTGCTATTAATCCATAGTGGATTCTGTGTCCCCTTCTTAATTACGTTTAAAAATTCCTCTCCCCTTTCTTTTTCCTTAAAAGCGAGAATTAATCCAGACCATGTATGTTTTAATATTAATTCATCTAAAGCAAATGAATTTCCGTAAGGCAATCTTTCATAGAGCCTTTCCATTCTGGTAGGGAATAATAAATACTTTCGGGATTTTTTATCAAATAACTCCCTGTTTGTTTCATAAAGATTATTGTTTGACGATCTAAGATGATATCGATAAATCAAACTTCTAAAATCCTCATCTGGGTATGGTTCAGGAAAAAATAATAAGCGATTCATTATCTCACCTTTTTATATAATATTTTTAAACTCTAAGAGCTCTTCACATTCTTTTATTACACCTGCCTCGGTTAGAGCTTCTTCCGTAGCCATGCCATTTTTTGCTCCTTGTTGAACTATAAAACGAAGATCATCTTCTTCAAGCATTGGTTTGATTTTCTTTATTTTATCTGTTGTTTTCCGAGCTTTACTTTGCTTTTTCTCTTCGGCAGCTAAAGTTGTATTGTTTGATTCAATTACTAATTGAGCCAATTGTTTAAACATCCCAAATCTATCACCCATGCCTTCACTTGCTTCATATACTTTTTTAGCTAGAGATAGAGCTAGTTCCTCATTTGCAACTAAATTCAATGAAAAATTAATAAGTTCTTCAAGAATATCTTCCTTTTCTCTTAGTTGATATGCTCGAGAATGCTCTTTAGCGATTTTGCCGTATAGATTTACTTGATGAGCAGCCTGCTTAATATACTCATTAAATGAGTTCCATTCAGGTTTCACATCTTCCAATTCATTTAAGTCTGAGATACTTCCTCCTCTTCTTATCTTTTCAAATACAGATTGAAGAAGACGAAGACTTTTAGAAGCAACTTCATTGATGAGTGATAAAGTTATTCTTTCTTCAGATCCATGTAAAATAACTCTTGCCTGAACATGCATAAAAAGTTTAACCACAATATCTGGTATTCCAAATGTATGAAAATACATGGATTTTTTTAGTTCATCTGATAATGGAGTATAGTTTTTTGTGTATTGTAGGTCCCAGAGATTTGCTATAAATTCATTCCACTCCCAACTATCTTCTAATAAGAAACTTGTAATATTTTCATTATACGTATCAGGAATACCTCGACGTGAATTTGCTAGGGAGCTTTCAAATAGATACATTGCTTTAAAAGTCCCAATTACAATAACTGGTATCCCGATGGTATTTACCAATTCAGTAATAAAATTAATCATACGCTCATCTCCACCAGAATGAGCCTTATGAACATTTTGTATTTCATCAATAACTAGAATACCAAGATTTATTTGTGCAGCTACTTTAACCATTCGCTTGGCCAGGTTATCAATTGTACCTCCCTTTTCTCCGTGCTTTTCATAAAAATTGCTTCCTAATAGTTTATCAACGGCTGAATAAAAATTTTTACACAAAGCTCCTACTGATTTTCCACTTGGACATTCAATTATTAACCAAACTACTTGAGTTTGTAGTAATTTTCTCTCTTTGTAGTCATGATGGTGTATTACCTGTGGAAATAAAAGCTTCAGAATTCGTTCGTAAATTTTGCTTTTACCCATTCCACTTAGTCCAATCTCCGTAGCACTTTGTGCAGTCTGTATATTTCCTGCAATATTTAATCCATTTTCATCTATTCCACCTTCAAGGATCTCATCCCAACCTATAGCAAACTGACGATTATACATAGGCAGTAATGGATTTCTAGATTGATACCCTATTTTTATCATGTTATAAACCATTCTATATTTGTCATAGTGACTTGGAAGAGGCAACCAAAAGCTCGGTTTTATTTGCTGTATGAGTTCTATACGGTCTTCAACTCCAAGTTTTAAATGTTCGGGTTCAAATTGTGGAGTAGAATAAAGTCTATCGTAAAACTCATTCAAATCTAGGCGGTTAGGTATTGCTTCAATAAAAGGATTTCCACTGTTTTGCAATACAATTTGTTCATGATATTCAGCCTTACAATGAATTCCTTTTAATGTTTTTAGCCCTTCATTCCAGAGATTCATGATTTCTTCTCCTCTCTTTGTTTTTGGATTTATAAAGGTGATGAATTTTGTTTTGTTCACCATTTGTAGATGGTATGTGTGTTTCAATAGGAAAAGATATTATCTCAGTAGATAGCTTTATTTCTTCACTAGTATTATTAGTATCAGTTGCCGTCCATGCATTCTGACTTCCAATGGATCTAGCTTCCGTTTTCCTTGTTTCCCTCTTATTTTTTTGTCTAGCATTGAAACTCATATCCGCTGTGGCATCCTTTGTTTTCTTTGTTGCATCTTTAGCCAATTTTTTTGAAAAAGCATGAAGTTCTGCCTGGTGTTGCTTTTCCTCTCTTTCTTTTTTGTTTATTGTTTCTTTTTTATATTTCATAATAGTTTTTACTTCTTCAATATGTAGACCATCATATTCTTTATACTTTTCAGTAAGATTGCATTGTTTAATTTTTCCGTCCCTTAAACAAATAAATATACTACTAACATTACGAGGGTCATAACTAATATTAATGTGCTTTTGACCGTCAATATGTCCTTCTTCAAACCAACCAGCTTTTAGGCCATACTCATTCGTATAACACATTTTTGAGAACTCAATTCCCCATCTTGTTACAGTAGCTGTTTCTTTTGGTAGCAAGGTATATCGAAGTAACTCACGTGGTACTTGATGTAATACATTCTTTCTTGTTCCCCAGTTCCAAACTCCCAGAGGTGTAAGCTCAACCTTATCTTCAAACATTTCCCTTGTTACAAAATATTCTTTATTTAAAGCGCTTTTGTTGAAAGTTTTAATTTGATGAATCATGAACTGAGTAAACTCATATATAGTTAAAGCTGCATTTCGGGCCGGGTCGAAATCTCCTCTTTCTCTTGCTTTTCCAGGTTTTGCCCCTACTTTTGAAAATAGTTCACGTATTTTATCATTAGTCAGTCTAAAGTGTTGTTCAACAAAGGGTTTTAAATCACCACGATATGAAGGAGCATTATCGACATCAACCTTCAAACTAACCAATTTCTCTGACCATTTTGCCTTCAAATCTCCACGGTCACCATTTAAAAATTGGGGGAGATTTTTACTTGGCCATTCACTTTCCTCAATGTCAATTTCATATTGTCTACAAAACTCAACTTTACTAGTAGCGGCATTTTCCAAAGCCACCATTAACTCTATTGTCGAAGCAGATGATAAACTAGCATGAAAACCTACAATCATACGACTAAATACATCCTTAACAATATAAAGCGTTGGTGTACCTATGATAGTCTTCCTGTCTTCTGCGACTAATATAATATCAGCCGGAGTTGAATCAATTTCATATAAGTAACCCACAGCTAATGCACGTTCTGTTGCATCCCCTAGCAATGGTCTTATATCCATTTCAGCCTTTCTTTTTCCATGTCTATTTGAGTATTTATTAGCAAACGGATATTCATTGTTATACCAATACAGAAATTGACGAAGTGTTGGGGCTTCTTTAGGCTCAATCATAGGGACTAATACTCCATTTTTTCTGTAATATCCTGAGTTATAGTTTTCTTCACACATATGTTGATGAGTCGCAGTCAGATTCATTTTCTGTTTAACATGGAATTTGTTAACTGATGCTTCAAATATCTTTTTATCATTGTCTGTTACAATATATTCATTTCCATCATTTGACCTTGGTCCAGGCTTCTTGGAATATACTCTTGGTTTCCCTGGTGCACCACAATCAAAATAATTTCTTAACAAAGAGTTTCTTATTTTGCCGTAAAACCAGTATCTCTTTAGTAATCTGTATATTTCCTTTTTTGACTTACCTGTTTTTTCAACAACTTCATTTACCAAAGTACCTCGAAGCTTTGAAATATATATATCAGGTTCTTTAATTACAATTTCCTTTATAACATCCCAGTTTGCATCTCTTTGTGACTTATACTTACTTAGATAACTCTCATCTGGTGAAATCAACCTAAGGTCCGGGTCAATCTCGAGTATCCTTGCCTTACCTCCCTTAATTTCGTTTACAATTTCATTGTAGTTCTGAGAAAAAGGAAATTTCATTTTTTTATTATCATTTATTTCTACAACGATAATGTCCATCTCATCAGGTGATATCCAAAGAACTCTTAATAACGATTCAGGTTTTAGTTCACTATCCAAAAGTTCTATAATTGTATTTTCAAAAAGTAACATGTTCAGTACTCCACTCTAACCAATATTCTTATTTACAAATTGTTGTTGTTCTTCCAAATTAATAATTTGTAATGGTTTCGATTCTTTTATCTTAACCTTCATATCAGTACCCCATTTTTTTATTGCAAGCATATGCTTCAAAACAAACATACTAGTTCCAGTATCAATTCCAAATTTCTCATCACAGCGTAGACAAATTTTACTAATGGATGTTGAACACTCATCTTCAGTGATTTGTTGAAAAAGAGAATTACTAATCAAGTCTACAAGCTCTTCATCAACTCCTGGTCTTGTATCTAAATATCTTCCTTCATAAATCCACTCTATATTTGAGATCAACTCTTTAGGCAACTGGTTACCTAAAATAATTCCCCAACTAATTCCTTGCTCCATAAAAAACCTTTTTTCTATTTCAAATAACTCTAATGTTCTTTTGGTAAGCTTTGAGGCTGGCTTTACAGTCCTTACAATATCAATCAAGCCTTTTGATGTTTTTAAGGTTATGACAAAATCTGTAGTCATAACGACAGGTACCCCGTCAACGTTGGCATGCTTGATACCCAGTTGTTGAGCAATCTCCTGGGTCCTTTCTAGTGGTATTAAAGGGAATTGCTCCCTTATGTCTACAACCTCATCCACCCACTCGAGAAAATAAAGATACATTCTTTCATGATTAGAAAGTGTATGATGAATTCTCTTAGTTTTCCAACCTAAATGACGGGTCAACCATCCTTTTGAGGCAACTTTATTGTCATGTGCTTGAATAAACGGTATATAATCTTTGCCTGTTCCTTGCCCCCTTCCACTTAATAATTGATTTTCTTGTAATTTTTTTATCTTTGATCCTCTTGACATTTCGAACCCCCATCTGAATATTCAGAAAAATAACCAACAAAAAACACCAATTAACATAAACTTCAAAAAAGGGTAAATTAAATAAACACTAGTAAAGAACTAATTTTCGCAAATGTTTATTTAATTTAACACTCTTTCTCAAAGCTTTTTGTTAATTGGCGTTATTAAGATATTTTTATCCTTTTCATGACCTTGTTTTACCCGGAAATGTAAAACAATATAACTATATGATATCTAAAAATATTAATTTAATACCTGAATTATAAATATTGAAGTAGTTACTAACTTTAATGTATTTTTACCAACAATTTTGTTTAGTTACCGACATTAATGTATAGTTACTAACATTAATGTCGGTGAACAAGTATCAATTCCCAAACTTTCCACTTACTCCACCGTCACACTCTTCGCCAAATTCCTCGGCTTGTCAACATCACAGTCCCGGTGTAAAGCAGCGTAGTAAGAAATTAGTTGCAATGGTACAACAGAGATAAGAGGTGTTAATAGTTCGTGCACAGCTGGAATGACAAAAGTATCTTCTTCCGCTTCCAGACCTTTCATAGAGATGATGCACGCGTTGGCTCCTCGGGCAGCGACTTCTTGGACGTTGCTGCGGATGTTTAAATTAACACTTTCTTGAGTAGCTAAGGCGATAATTGGTGTGCCGTCTTCGATTAAAGCGATCGTGCCGTGCTTTAATTCGCCTCCTGCAAACCCTTCTGCCTGAATATAAGAGATCTCCTTCAGCTTTAGTGCTCCTTCAAGACCGACATAGAAGTCTAGTCCACGGCCAATGAAAAATGCATTGCGAGTAACGGATAAAAATTCACGGGCAATTGCTTCGAATTCTTCTTTTTCATCACAGAGCACTTCCATCGCATTCGCAATGATGCCAAGCTCTCGAGAAAGATCAAGATCCATTTCTATTCCACGGCTCTTTGCTGTAACCTCAGCTAAAATCGCTAATACCGCAAGTTGTGCTGTGTACGCTTTTGTCGAAGCAACAGCAATTTCAGGGCCAGCATGAAGCAGTAACGTGTAATCCGCTTCACGGGAAAGTGTTGAGCCAGCCACATTTGTAATCGTAATCGCTTTATAGCCCATTTCTTTAATTTTCACAAGTACAGCACGGCTGTCGGCAGTTTCCCCGCTCTGTGAAATAAAGATGAATAGAGGTTTTTCAGGAAGCAACGGCATGTTGTAGCCAAACTCACTGGAAATATGCACTTCTACCGGAATTTTCGCCATTTTTTCAATGAATTGTTTCCCAACGAGTCCAGCATGGTAGGACGTTCCCGCTGCAATGATGTAAATACGATCTGCCTCATTCATTGCTTGTAGAATTTCGCCATCAATTGTTAAAGCTCCCTTTTCGTCCTGGTAGCTTTGAATAATTTTCCGCATCACTAAAGGCTGTTCGTCAATTTCCTTTAACATATAGTGCGGATATGTGCCTTTTTCAATGTCGCTTGCATCTAATTCTGCTGTATAAGGATCACGGGTGATTTTTTCACCATCAAGGTTCATGATCGTCACGTCATCTTTTCTCACGATGACGACTTCTTTGTCCATTAACTCTACATATTGATCCGTTACTTGAAGCATCGCCATTGCGTCTGATGCGACCACATTAAATGTGTCACCTAATCCGACTAGCAGCGGGCTTTTATTTTTCGCAACGTAGATGGTTTCATTATCCTTTTCGTCTAAAAGGGCAAGTGCATACGACCCATTTAATTGCTTAAGCGTTTTGCGAAACGCTTCTTCAGTTGTTAGTCCTTCATTCGCGAGCAATTCAATCAGCTGAACGATGACCTCCGTATCTGTATCACTGTTAAAAGGAACGCCTTGCAAATATTCGCGCTTTAGGATTTCATAGTTTTCAATGACACCATTATGAACCAGAGTAAAGCGCCCTGATGCGCTTTGGTGCGGGTGAGCATTGGCTACACTTGGCACTCCATGTGTAGCCCAGCGAGTATGACCTATTCCTAGCTCGGCATAAACATCAAAATCAACCATGTTTCTTAAATCAGCAATACGGCCCTTTTCTTTAAAAACATGTACAGTGTTCTCGTTCATTACAGCAATTCCTGCTGAATCATATCCTCTATATTCAAGCTTTTCTAAGCCTTTAAGCAAAATTTCTTTCGAATCAAAATTTCCAATATATCCTACGATACCACACATACTTCTTTTCCTCCTAAATCGGAAGGGGCAAGAAGCCTTTTGGGACAGTCTTGCCCCTCATCTCTGTAATTGATCTTCTGACGTTTTCTTTTGACAAGCGACTAGTAATGTTGTTTTTTACAGTGGCTGTTTTCATCAAACGTCATTTTTAATAATTAGCATTCCCATCTCTTTGTGCATTAAGTTACCCTAATGTTTTATAGATGGAATAACGGTTTGCTTTGAACCGGGAGGCATCCGCCGAACATTTCGATAAACCTCCTCCTCGTCAACTAATCCACTTCCGTTCTGAATTAGTCCAGGCGCTTCAATATTAATTTTTTTTACAATAAAACGGCCCACCTTTCCATTTATTTTAAAAAACAGTAATATCATACACACAAAAAACTCTTTCGTCAATTGAAAAATAGAGGAAAAAAACTCCCTATACAATAAAAATATGCATAAGAGAACGGTTCGGTTCCCTTATGCATAGCCTGTTTACTCTTCATTCAATCCCATTTCTTCTACGACCACAGCAGCAATTCTCTCCACATAGGAGTTGCATAGCTCTTCTGTTGGCGCCTCGGCCATCACACGAACAAGCGGCTCTGTTCCAGATGGTCTCACCAAAATGCGGCCATTTCCACTCATTTCTTTTTCAACCTCTGAAATAATCGCACTTACTTTTTCATTATCTGTCACATGGTGCTTATCTGTCACACGAATATTCACAAGCTTTTGCGGGAACTTTTGCATTTCCTTTGCAAGCTCTGATAATGGCTTTTTCGTCATTTTCATGATGTTTACAAGCTGAAGACCTGTAAGGAGCCCATCGCCTGTCGTAATATAATCAAGGAAAATGATATGGCCGGATTGCTCGCCTCCAAGATTATAGCCATTCTTCTTCATTTCTTCTACTACATAGCGGTCACCAACAGCTGTTGGAATGCTTTGAATGCCGTTCGCCTCCAGCGCTTTATAAAAACCAAGGTTGCTCATAACAGTCGAAACCACTGTACTATGGCGCAGTCTGCCTTGTTCTTTCAGGTATTTCCCGCATATATACATAATTTGATCGCCATCTACAATGTCGCCATTTTCATCTATCGCAATAAGGCGATCTCCATCCCCATCAAATGCTAAACCGACATCTGCTCCCTTTTCCTTTACAAATGCAGCAAGCGTCTCAGGATGTGTTGATCCTACACCTTCATTAATATTTAATCCATTAGGAGAAGCTCCAATCATGGATAGATCTGCATCTAAATCGGCAAATAAGTGTGATGCAAGGGAAGATGTCGCTCCGTGAGCACAATCCAAAGCAATATGGATGCCGGAGAAATCCTCATCCACAGTTTGCTTCAAAAATTGCAAGTATTTCTGTCCGCCCTCGAAATAATCATTCACCTGTCCAAGCTCGGCTCCGACCGGTCTTGGCAGCTGATCTTCCTCTTGATCCATAAAGCTTTCGATTTCATTTTCCTGTTCATCAGATAGCTTAAACCCATCAGGGCCAAAAAACTTAATTCCGTTGTCTGCCACAGGATTATGTGAAGCAGAAATCATGACGCCCGCTTCTGCCCCAAGTGCTTTTGTTAAATAAGCAACACCAGGCGTTGAAATGACGCCAAGACGCATGACCTCTGCTCCGATAGATAATAGACCAGCAACGAGTGCCCCTTCAAGCATGTGTCCAGAAATACGAGTATCGCGGCCAATTAATACTTTTGGACGGCTTTTATCTCTAGTCAGAACATATCCTCCAAAACGCCCTAATTTAAAAGCTAACTCAGGTGTCAACTCGCTATTTGCGACTCCACGTACCCCATCCGTACCAAAATATTTTCCCATTAATGCATACTCTCCTTTAAACATTATTTATATTAAATCTCTTTTTGTGTAATCGTAACTTTTGCTACATCCGTTGCCAGATTCCATTGAACATTTGAAGGACCATTTACATTAATTTTGACGTCATGGTCTCCCGCTTCTATATTAGATAAATCAAGAAAAACAAGAAAATCACTAGCTTTTAATTGCTTAATCATTTCGCTTTTTCCTGTAACAGTTAGGCTGGCACCGTTATTTGGCGATAACACTTCTGCCTCATATTGGTTAGGGAGGCCCGAAAAACTGATTGGAAGATTAGAGAAAGTTTTATTCTCATCCGTTTCTACAGTTTGATCTCCCTCTTGTGGAATTTCACTTGTTTGGATCGCTACTCTGATCGTTTTTGGATTCACCTCAATAATTCCTTCAGAAATGATGACAGGCAGTGATATTTCCGTATCTTCATTGATTTGGCTAACATCTACTTCGACCCTTACGCTGTCCGTCCTATCTAACACATCCTGTGCAGCAAAAATCTTAGCCTCTTTTATATCAGGTGTAATGGAATCAATCTTGATGTTCGCCGGCGGACTGCCTTTTTCTATCACCTTAATGGGAACTGTTTTACTCAAGCTTTTCACTGGGATGATGACATCAACCATTTCATGTTCTAATAAAACATCAAGCTTATTCATATTCCGATCTAGCACTTGAATCTGTGCTTCTCTTCGAACAGTCTCTTTTATAGTCCCCCTTATATTCACTGTCGCTTTTACATAGCTAATTTTGTCAATGACATCCTTAGCTCCCGTTATTTTTATACTTTTCGGCTCTGCCTCAGGAGGCTCGGAAATATAGCCCGCCTCTAACAAGGTCTTATCAAATTCTACATCTACTTTAAAATCCTTTGTTACTTTCTCCTGAATGCTGACATTTACATAGGCAGGATCAATTGTCGCTTTCAGCTTGTCTGATAAATTTCGAATTTCCAACGGAACGCGTTTTGTGCCAATGGCAGCATTTGTTAAGTCCACATATACTTCGAAATTACGTTGCGCTTTTGCGGGTTGCAATAGATTCTTTGGACCTTGTATGGTCACTTTCACCGTTTCCGGGACGCCTGTTACTACAAGATTGTCAGTATCATAATAGCTTTTAACTGGTATATCCGATAGAATTTCATAATCCTCCCCGCTAGGCACATTAATGTTGGAAACGTCCTTTTGTGGATCATAAACAGAAGTAAAGAGAAGCATGGCAAGAATTAATGCGGTAATCTTCATAAACCAGCGTGTGCCAATCAGCTTGTCAATTAATTTATCCATTTTTCTTCGCCCTCCAATTCCAACGAGCGGAAGAAGCTTGTTTAACTCGGTTTTGTGTAATCAATTCCGTTGTTAACATTTCCTTAAAGTCATCAGATTGTAAGTCACGGTGAAGTTCGCCATTTTTTGTTAGCGAAATACTGCCCGTCTCTTCTGAAACAACTACCGTTACACTATCCGTTACTTCACTAATCCCTAGTGCAGCCCTGTGCCTGGTTCCAAGCTCCTTCGAGATAAATGGACTTTCTGACAAAGGAAGATAGCAAGCAGCAGCAGCCACCTGATTTTTTTGTAAAATAACAGCCCCATCATGCAATGGTGTATTAGGGATAAAAATATTGATCAGTAATTCTGACGAAATTTTTGATTCTAGCGGTGTGCCTGTTTCGATATAATCGCCCATTCCGGTTTCCCGTTCAATGGAAATTAAGGCCCCAATCCGGCGCTTAGCCATATAATCGACAGCCTTCACAATCGATTCAACCAATTTTTCCTGATCTTCTGACTCCTGATTGCCTGTTCTAGAAAAAAATCGTCCCCGCCCAAGTTGTTCAAGGGCTCTTCTTAACTCAGGCTGGAAAATGATTGCAATCACTACAAATCCCCAAGTAAGTACCTGCTGCATCATCCACCCAAGTGTCTGGAGGTGGAAATTATCACTGATTACCTTTACAAGAAGAATAACAAATATTCCTTTTACCAATTGAACGGCTTTCGTCCCTTTGACAATGACAATCAGTTTATAGATGACATACCAAACGAGGAGAATGTCAACAGTATTTGCTAATAATTTCAGTATAGAGAAATCTGAAAACGACATTATCCTTCCTCCAAATATATATTAAAAGCATCATTATTCATTAACATAGCTTTCATATTATACCATAAAGCATGCAATACCACCCGTCTGGATACTGTTAACTTTCCATATAAAATAACGGAATCCTGCCTAAAAGCAAGATTCCGTTGTAGAATGATTGTTTGTTATTGAACCGTCTCAGGCTCACTGCCTTCAAATATGCTAACTACCTCTTTAGCTGTTTTTTTGATATGATACCACATCCAGTCAAAAACAGCATTCACCTCTTTTATTTCCCCTGTGACTTTTCCAGCCGATGCCAAATATTTCTCTCCGTTAATAACGGTCACATTTCCTTCAACTTGTCCTTCTATTTTTAATTTGCCATTTTTAACGATGACGTCACCCTTGACTACCTCTCCTTCAGGAACAATGACTGTGTCATTTTGTACTACGAGATTGGGCTGTCTCGACACAGAGAATTGATGATCTTGTTCCCACGAGGAAATGATGCTTCCCATCATGAGTACGAGGAATAGAGATGCAGCCGTCACTAGCGGATGCTGTCTAATCCAGCGCTGGAAACCGACCTTCCGCTTCTCCTTTGGCAATTTGGCCATCACTTTTGCGGTAAAATCGGATGGCGCTTGTATATGTGAAGTGCTTCTGACAAGTGCAATAGTCTTTCGTAATTCATGGAAATGCGCCTGGCATTCTTTGCAGCTTTGCAAGTGCGCTCTTAACTCTGCTTCATGTTCGGCTGAGATCTCTTCATCTAAATATTCATGCATATAAAGAATCACTTCTGCTGGACACTTCAAAGTTCTCACCCTCTTCATAATCAAATTCGCCTTGGCTTATTTGCGCCCAGATTTACCTGAGCTCGCTCGATAAATTCCTTAAAAAATCGAAAGGCTCGCCGGAGGCTTTACTTTATTCAGCCAATGTTTGAACCCCATTTACATTTAACTCGCACCTATGAAGGTGGGAATTTATTGCTGAATAAAGTTATACGTGTCGTAATTGGGTTCTTAATGCTTCTCTTCCCCGATGAATTCTTGTTTTAACCGTACCTAATGGCAAATCTAATATCTTGCTTATTTCATTTAAGGAAAGTTCTTCAATATATTTGAGAACAATCACTGTACGGTATTTTTCTGGGAGCTTGGAAATTTCTCTTTGAATTGTCTCTTGCAGCTCCAGACTTTCAAGATCCTCCTCGGGCAGACTCGTATCTGCAGCAATTTGCGAATACATCGTTAACCCGTCAGTCCCTGCTACCTCTGCATCTAAATAATAATCAGGTTTCTTCTTCCTCATTCGATCGATGCAAAGATTCGTAGCAATTCGATAAAGCCATGAAGAGAATTTCAGATTTATATTGAAACTATGAATGTTCACGTAAGCTCTTAAAAAAGCCTCCTGTGCAATGTCTTCTGCTTCATGTCTATTTCCCAGCATTCTATAGCAAATCATATATACTTTTTCTTTATAGATTTCTACTATTTCTGCATAGGAGTCTTGATCCCCTTTTAGTACCTGCTTAATCCTTTTCTTTACGATTGTCTCCATTTTTCTTTTACCTCCGCTCTAATGCGGCTAATCGATATTACGATCGATAGCGGAAAAGGTTTCACTTTTTTTAAAAAATACTAACCATATCTATATTAACAAATATTTACTGCTGGTGTTTAATAATTTTATTTTACGGGGATTATAGTAAGTAAAATTTGAGGATTGCCAAAGATGTACGTCCTAAAGCTTTTCTATTTCGAAATTCAGGCAGTTATAAATAGGTATATCCAAAAGCAAAAAAGGGGTGGTCTCATGTGTGATTGTAAACTATTAAAGGATATAGAAGATTGCAGAAGAGAAATGATTTATTTAGCATCCTCCTCTTCTCTGTGTAGTCAACAAGTAGTAGACATGAGTACAAAACTGGACAGGCTGCTCAATTTATACTACACCCAGAATAAAAAAAATTAGGCAGGGCTTTTTGTTGAGCCACTGCCTGGTATTTTTTATAGAAGCTTTTCGCCAAATAATGAACCCATTAAAGCAACAGCAACAGATGCTGTTTTATTCTTTTCATCTAAAATCGGATTTACCTCAACAAATTCAGCTGAGGTAATCAACCGTGCTTCCGCTAGCATTTCCATGGCTAAGTGGCTTTCCCGGTAGCTGATTCCGCCAATAACCGGAGTTCCTACTCCAGGTGCATCATGAGGATCTAACCCATCTAGATCAAGAGACAGATGGACCCCATCCGTTTTCTCTTTTAAATAGTTAATCGTTTCTTCCATAACCTTCGTCATACCCAAGCGGTCGATTTCATGCATCGTATACACTTTAATTCCCAGCTCTTTTATTAATTCCCTTTCGCCCTCATCTAAAGAACGAGCTCCAATAATGACAATATTCTCTGGCTTTACTTTCGGAGCAAAGCCACCCACATTGGTAAGCAATGGATGACCCATGCCTAAACTAACAGCAAGCGGCATCCCGTGAATATTTCCTGAAGGAGAAGTCTCTGCCGTATTTAAATCCCCATGGGCATCATACCAAATGACGCCTAAATTTTTATAGTGCTTAGCAACCCCAGCCAGTGTGCCAATCGCAATGCTGTGATCACCCCCAAGTACAAGTGGAAACGCTTGATCCTCAATGGCTTGATCCACCTCTTTAGCGAGCAATTCTGTTTTCTCAGCAATTAATTTCAAATTGCGCAGGTTGGAAACCGGATCAACCTCTACTTCTGGTCTCCCTATAGCAATATCTCCCTTGTCATGAACTTCATCAAACAATGCTTTTAACCGCTCATTTACTCCTGCATATCGAATAGCACTAGGCCCCATATCAACTCCACGTCTAGCTTGACCCAAATCCATAGGCATCCCAATAATCGCCAACTTATTCATAAAAAAGCCCTCCCTAAGCCAATAAATCATTTTCTACCTTTATTTTAACCCCATTGAAGGAAATGACTCAACTCGACAAAAATCTGTATAAATATACGGAATATTAGAAATTAAATGGGTGTTCGGCTGATTGGACGGGATAGAATCTATTATTGGTGACCGGTCGTG
>NZ_JBALNX010000076.1:4609-14757 GCF_036962035.1 Bacillus sp. JJ1773 | reverse complement strand
GCTCATAAATGTCTTTTTTTAAGAAAAAGACTAAAAAATAAACGTTGACGTTTTTGTTCGTTCAGTTTTCAAAGAACTATCATATCGCTCAGAGGCGACTTTATTATCTTATCATCTGCACAAGTCTTTGTCAACAACTTTTTTCTCGATGAATTCCGTTGTTTCAAAAGGCTTTTGTGGAGACTTTTAATATATTAACATCATATATAAACACTGTCAACATAATTCTTTTGAAAAATGAACAGCTACTTTAACGCGCAGCTGTTCATCTATTTAAATTATCCACGTCTGTATAGCTACTAGTGAAAATAAACCAGGAATTCCCAGAAAGCCTGAGACAGAGGCTGTGATTAAATTAATGGGCACATGTATGCCGAACTGATTCCCAAACGTATTTAAAAAGAATAAAAACAGTGCACCAATCAGTATCTTAATAATACCTTGTCCAACCATTTTAACTGGCTTCAGTGGCGTTCCCATAATCAACAGTAATAATATGCATACTCCTAATATAGAAATAACGATAACAGGCTCCAATAAGAAAAATCCTCCTTTCGAGAAACTTGTACTATCAATTTATGAAATCGATATACAAAAAAGACCTCGATAGAAGGACTATGTCCAAAAATTATTTGTGTAAGGTGATATTTCTTTTTTTTACTTCTTTAAAAAGAAAGAAGTATTTTGCCTCTGCAAGTTTTGCTTGTGTCATAATCTCTGCGGATGGATCAAAGCTTTTTTCGACAAGTGTTTTTTGATTTGTCCATGCTTCTCTTAAATCATAAACTTTATCTAATAGCTTTTCATTAAATTCCTTACGCAGCCAGCCCTTCCTACGAAATAACATTATCTTCGCCCCCATTAGAAAGCGCATGCGCCTCGACAGTTTAGATTTAAACCTCTCTTCTTCCTTCAAGTGCCTTTGAAAGAGTCACTTCATCGGCATATTCAAGGTCTCCTCCAACAGGAAGACCGTGGGCAATTCGCGTAGCACGAATTCCAGATGGCTTTAATAGACGTGAAATATACATAGCTGTTGCTTCTCCCTCAATATTAGGGTTCGTGGCAAGTATAACTTCTTGTACTGTGTCATCTTGGAGTCTTTTTAGAAGTGTGGGTATATTTATGTCCTCTGGCCCAATCCCATCCATTGGCGAGATCGCGCCTTGCAGTACATGATATAAGCCATGATACTCTTTCATTTTTTCCATTGCAATGACATCTTTAGGATCCTGAACGACACAAATAACCGTTCGATCTCTCCTTTGATCTTCACAAATATAACAGGGGTCTTGATCCGTAATATGGCCGCAAACCGAGCAATATGACAAATTTCTCTTAGCGTTCACTAGCGCCTTTGCAAAATCAAGGACAGTGTCTTCCTTCATACTCAATATAAAAAATGCCAGACGAGCGGCCGTTTTCGGGCCGATACCTGGCAATTTCATAAAGCTGTCAATCAGCTTAGATATCGGTTCAGGATAGTGCATATTAATTCCTCCTTATCGAAAAGCGGAGAGTACTGCTTATGCTCTTCGCGATGGCACTCGGAGCTAGACATTGAAAAGCAGAAGCTCCATAAAAAAGAAAAGCTTCAGTCTAATCCAACAACTGAAGCTAGACAAATAGGAGCGTCTTAGAACATTCCAGGCAGATTCATTCCTTTAGTGAATTGGCCCATCGTGTTATTTGTTAATTCATCTGCCTTTTTTAGTGCCTCGTTCGTTGCAGCTAATACAAGGTCTTGTAACATTTCGATATCCTCTGGGTCTACTACTTCTTCCTTGATGTTTACTTCGAGGACTTCTTTATGGCCAGAAACAATGACAGAAACCATTCCGCCGCCAGCAGTCCCTTCAATTCTTTCTTCACCAAGCTTCTCCTGAGCCTCGGCCATTTTCTTTTGCATCTTTTGCATTTGTTTCATCATATTTTGCATATTGCCCATTCCACGCATTTTATTGTACCTCCAGTTAATTAGTCTATTATTTCTACTAAATCATCACCAAACAATTTTTTAGCTTCGGCGATTAACGGTTCTTCCTCATTTGGATGTTCTTCGTTGACTCCATTATCTTGCTGGCTGTTGAGAAAGTCTTCTCTGACTTTTTGCCATTGCTCATCAGGAATTCCAACGAGCTGCAATCGTTTTCCCAAAAGCTCATACATAATACTGGATAAGATGTCGAGAAATCTCGTATTATCCATTGCCATTTGACAATGAATTTCATATTTAAATTTAATGATATAGGCGGTATGAGAGGCTGCAACAGGCTCCGCTTCATTCAATAAAGCAGCTTGGGACCTCATTTGATTATGAGCCAGCCTATTTAACATTTCGCCCCAATTGCTTTTTATCGCCATTAAATCATTTTTTGTTGCTTGCTTTAATATTTCATTAACCTTCCCAATTGGTGCTTGGAAGCCTTTACGGGAGCTTCTTTGTGCTTTTTTCTGAATAGCAGGCTGACCTTCATCTTGAATCACAACACCCTGGCGCTTCAAAAGACTGATTTCATTCTCTAAATGTTCTATCTTTTGGAGCAACGGCTGAAGATCTCCGACAGCTGCACTTGATCCTTTTCTATCAAGCTGGCAAAGCTTAACGATCGCCACTTCAAGAAAAATCCTCGGATGATTCGTCCAGCGCATTTCCTGCTGGGCCTTATTCAGTACTTCTATTAATTCATACAGCTCTTCCGGCTGGACTTTTTCAGCAAGCTGTTGGAACTCTTCATCTAACATAACTCTTTCCAGCGATTCTTCCAATTTGGGTGCAGCCTTAAAGAGGAGCATGTCTCGATAATATAGGATAAAATCCTCAACAAAACGTGCAGGATCTTTCCCTTGAAATAGAAGCTCATCTAAGAATTCCAGCCCTGCTGCAGCATCCCTTTCCATAACTGCAAGAGCCAGCTTATTTAAAAAGCCTTGCGAAACAGCTCCTGTAACAGTTAAGGCATCATCCATTGTCACTTCGTCCTGGCTAAATGATATAGCCTGATCAAGTAAGCTTAACGCATCACGCATGCCACCCTCTGCTGCTCTCGCAATCACATGCAATGCTTGTTCCTCACACTTAACGCTAGTCTCTTCGACAATGAGCTTCATTCTGCCTACAATTGCTTGTGCTGTAATGCGTTTAAAATCAAATCGCTGGCATCTTGAAATAATCGTAAGCGGAATCTTATGGGGCTCAGTTGTTGCTAAAATAAAGATAACATGCTTTGGAGGTTCTTCAAGTGTTTTCAATAAAGCATTGAAAGCTCCAATGGAAAGCATATGAACTTCATCGACAATATAGACTTTAAACTTTGCAACATTTGGTGCATATTTGACCTTGTCCCTAATATCCCTAATTTCTTCAACGCCGTTATTAGAGGCGGCGTCAATTTCAATAACATCTTGGATGGATCCATCTGTTATCCCTTTACAGGTAGGGCATTCATTACAAGGCTCGTTTACCGGGGACCTTTCACAGTTGACTGCCTTAGCTAGAATCTTTGCGGCACTCGTTTTCCCTGTCCCGCGGGGCCCAGAAAACAGATAGGCATGCGAGATTTTTTCCTGAAGCAGGGCGTTTTGCAATGTTTTCGTTACATGCTCCTGTCCAACAACATCGATAAAGCTTTGAGGACGCCAAACCCGATATAAAGCCTGATAACTCATTGTTACGCCCCCCTTCCTATGTATTCTCAATAACCATTATACCTTATTCATTTTCATTATTTCAAAGTTTAGAAATAAAAAAACTCATCCCAATTCAGAGAGATGAGTTTTGTTTATTATAGTTAAACTGCCGTGCACCTTCCTTCGACTGGCTCCCATAAGCGTTACTTAAGCAGTTAGCTCGGCCCAGGCGACCCTGCGGCACATGAGATGGTCCACTTAATGCTGCTTCCTTCCGGACCTGACATGGTTCATGGATTCCCATTGCGCAGGACCCGGGCGTCAACACCACTTACTTAAGGCAGGCCCTACAGGACACCAGCCTCGGGAAGGGATTCAGCCTCGCTAGAGCGGATTGCGAGTACAGGGCACCGCTACCTCCCCGCCTAGCACGGCAAAGTTGAAACCATATTTAGTTGCGCCATATGTGACGCATAATTAAGTATACTAATCTTTTGTGTAAAAATCAATTCCTATTCGCTGACAATTCCTGTATGATTATCCAACTGTGTTTGTTTCCTTAGTTTCTTCTCTTCTTTCCTTCGTTCGCGCAAGCTTCGGAAGAAAGATGACAGTAATTCACCGCACTCTTCTTCCAGGACACCTGTTACTACCTCACTCTGATGATTAAATCGCTCATCCTGCAAAAGATTCATGAAAGTGCCCGCACAGCCGCCCTTCGGATCCTTTGCACCGTACACAACCTTTTTTATCCGAGAAAGGATAATGGCTCCAGCACACATAGGGCACGGCTCCAGCGTAACATAAAGAATGGCATCCTCAAGCCTCCACGTTCCAAGCTGCTGACACGCTTTATCAATAGAAAGTAATTCCGCATGGGCAATTGCATTTTGATTGGATTCCCGTAAATTATGAGCTCTTGCAATGATTTCCCCATTTAAAACAATAATAGCTCCAATAGGCACTTCCTTCATATCCTCAGCCTTTTTTGCCTCTTTTATCGCTTCTAGCATATATATTTCATCTGACTGTTCCATTTGCAAATCCATTTATTTTTCATCCTTTTAATAAGATCCTTTGTTAAATTATATCATTACTTCATTTATTCCTTCATAAAATGGTTGTAGTGTTTAATTTTATTTATCGAGAATGGTCCTTATTTGTTAGATAAAGGAGGAGTCATTTTGCAAATTCATGTTGTTCAGGCAAACCAAACCTTAACAAGTATCGCGCGTGCCTATGGAACGACCGCCAATGATATAGCCGAAGCTAATGAAATTCCGAATCCTAATAATCTAGTGGTTGGTCAAACCCTAGTAATCCCCATTATCGGCCAATTTTACACGGTGCATAGCGGGGATAGTCTATACTCAATCTCAAGGAAATTTAATATTTCCTATCAGGAACTAGCCTCTATTAACCACATTTCTGTTAACACGCCGCTTCAGGTCGGATTTAGACTTTATATTCCGCCCCGTCCAAAACAGCAGGCTGAATTTAATGCGTATGTAGAACCAAGGGGCACAACGGTTGCACCCAATTTAGAAACAAGTGCACGAGAAGCCGCTCCTTATTTGACCTATTTAGCTCCTTTTAGTTTTCAGGCGCTTCGTGATGGGTCCCTGAAAGAGCCATTACTAAATAATTTCCCTGCGATTGCCCGTGCCAACAGAAATGTACTGATGATGGTGATTACAAACCAGGAGAATGATCAGTTTAATGATGAATTGGGTCGGATTCTCCTCAATGATATGCCCATTCAGGACAAATTTTTAAATAATATCGTGGCAACAGCTAAAAAATACGGCTTCCGGGATATACATTTCGATTTCGAATACTTGCGCCCAGCCGATCGAGAAGCATACAATCGTTTTCTTAGAAAAGCCAAGTCTAGATTTCAGCAGGAAGGCTGGCTGCTTTCGACTGCTCTAGCTCCTAAAACAAGCGCTGGGCAAAAAGGACGCTGGTATGAGGCACATGATTATAAGGCACACGGGGAGATTGTTGACTTCGTTGTCATCATGACCTATGAATGGGGCTATAGCGGCGGACCGGCCATGGCAGTTTCTCCTATTGGACCCGTTCGGAAGGTATTAGAGTATGCAATAACAGAGATTCCTTCCAAGAAAATATTAATGGGACAAAACTTATACGGCTATGACTGGACACTGCCATTTGTTCAAGGCTCCTTTGCGCGAGCATTAAGCCCTCAGCAGGCTATACAGCTTGCCGCGAATAACAATGTCGCTATTCAGTATGACACGAAAGCACAGGCACCATTCTTCCACTATACGGATCAGGCGGGGAAAAGACATGAGGTTTGGTTTGAAGACGCCCGCTCCATTCAGGCAAAATTTGATTTGATTAAGGAATTGAAGTTAAGAGGAATGAGCTATTGGAAGCTTGGCCTTTCTTTTCCGCAAAACTGGTTATTGATCACAGAGAATTTTAACGTTGTAAAAAGACCTTAAGAGATTTGAAACAGCTGATACATTGTCAGCTGTTTTTTTGTGCCATTTTAATAAATTCTGCCGGTCGACCTAATTGAACAAACCCTTGATATACGAAGTAATGATCAGCGCAGTGAAATTAGATAGAGGCCTAGTGGAAAGCAGATGCATTCCCTATAAAAAAATTCCATATCCCTTCCACCACGATTGTATGATAAAATAATTTTTGTGTCATTTAAGGACGGAGTGCCAAACAACACTTTTATAGATAAAGCAGGACGGAGTAGGAGGACTATCCATGGGAGCAACCCCTTTTATCACGGTTGAGGGACCAATTGGTGTTGGAAAAACATCACTAGCTAAGGCCATTTCTGATCATTTCGAATTTGCCCTACTGAAAGAAATAGTAGATGAAAACCCGTTTTTAGGTAAATTCTATGAAAACATTGAGGAATGGAGTTTTCAAACTGAAATGTTTTTTCTCTGCAACCGCTATAAGCAGTTAGCTGATATTCAGAACCATTTTCTGAAGAAAGATAAACCTGTCGTTGCAGACTACCATATATTAAAAAATCTTATTTTTGCCGGGCGATCATTGAATACACAGGAATACGAAAAGTATCTAAAAATTTACGATATCCTAACTGTAGATATGCCAAAGCCCAATGTAGTGATTTATCTTCATGCAAGTCTAGAAACAATTCTGAAGCGTATTCGCCTAAGGGGAAGGGATATTGAAAAGAATATAAGCCCCTTGTATTTAGAGCAATTATCCATAGATTATGACAAGGCGATTAGCGACTTCGAATCTCAGCATCCGGAGGTTTCAGTTCTACGCTTCAATGGCGATCATTTAGACTTTGTAAAAAATCAAGAGGATCTCCAAACGATCATTGACACGTTATCTATCACATTAATTAAAGGGAGCATGCAATCATGATTCTTCGAAACAAATATGGAATCCCTTCAAATGCAGTCATCACGATTGCCGGAACGGTTGGAGTGGGAAAATCTACAATGACCAATGCCCTTGCAAAGGCTCTACACTTTCGCACATCCTTTGAAAAAGTGGATACCAATCCTTATTTAGATAAATTTTATGCGGATTTTGAACGCTGGAGCTTTCATCTGCAAATTTATTTTCTAGCTGAACGTTATAAAGAACAAAAACGAATTTTTGAGTATGGCGGCGGTTTTATCCAAGATCGATCCATTTATGAGGACACTGGGATTTTCGCAAAGATGCATTATGAAAAAGGCACCATGTCCAAGGTCGATTACGAAACCTATACTAGCCTATTTGAGGCGATGGTCATGACTCCTTATTTCCCGCATCCGGACTTGCTTATTTATCTAGAAGGCTCCCTCGATGATATTCTATCCCGAATCCATGAACGAGGACGCCCAATGGAGCAGCAGACACCTATTGAGTATTGGAAGGAAATGCATAAGCGCTACGAAGATTGGATTAACTCCTTTAACGCTTGTCCTGTACTTCGATTGAATATCAATGATTATGATATTATTGATGATGAAAGCTCAGTTGAACCGATTCTTGAACGGATTTCGGAGTTCATGAAGCAAACTCAATTATTGAAAAAATAGTCGCCCTAAACAGGCGACTATTTTAGTATATAAAGCATAAAAAAAACCGCTACATTTGCCTGTAACGGTTTTTATCTCCAATTTATGCGCGTGTATAATGTCAATGTTAATGGAGGAGGAAAGGGGATTCGAACCCCTGCGCGGTTTGACCCGCCTGTCGGTTTTCAAGACCGATCCCTTCAGCCGGACTTGGGTATTCCTCCGTATCGACAAGAAATAATATACCATTTATCAAAAACGATGTCAATATTATTTAATATTTTTTTTGAGCGGGGTTTGGCCCCGCTCAAAAAGTATTCTAACTTGGAGTTTTAGCGAAATTTACTCTGGTTTAATGACATCTCTGTTGCCCATATACGGACGCAGCACCTCTGGAATCACGAAACTGCCATCCTCCTGCTGGTAATTTTCCAACAGAGCGGCAACGGTGCGGCCGATTGCAAGGCCAGATCCATTTAATGTATGCACATGCTCAGGTTTACCCTTAGCCTCACGGCGGAAACGAATATTCGCACGTCTTGCTTGGAAGGCTTCAAAGTTACTGCAAGAAGAAATCTCTCTGTATGTGTTATAGCTTGGAATCCACACTTCAATATCATACTTTTTCGCGGCAGTGAAGCCAAGGTCACCCGTACACATGCTCATCACGCGATATGGAAGGCCTAATAACTGCAGAACCTTCTCCGCATTCTTTGTCAGCTTTTCTAATTCTTCATAAGAGTCTTCCGGCTTTACAAATTTAACGAGCTCCACCTTATTAAATTGATGCTGGCGAATCAGCCCTCTCGTATCACGTCCAGCTGATCCGGCTTCAGAACGAAAGCAAGCACTAAATGCAGCGTAATTAAACGGAAGATCCTCTGCACTTAAAATTTCTTCTCTGTGCATATTCGTAACAGGTACCTCAGCTGTTGGAATTAAGAAGTAATCCTCATTTTCTATAAGGAAGGCATCCTCTTCAAACTTCGGAAGCTGACCTGTTCCAGTCATACTTGCACGATTGACTAAATATGGCGGTAATACCTCTGTATAGCCGTGCTCCTCTGTGTGAAGATCAAGCATAAAGTTGAATAAAGCACGTTCAAGGCGTGCACCGAGCCCTTTGTAAAATACAAATCGGCTTCCCGTTACCTTTCCTGCACGTTCAAAATCAAGAATATTTAACTGGTCAGCTACTTCCCAATGCGGCTTCGGTTCAAAGTCAAACTGTCTAACCTCTCCCCACTTCCACGCTTCCACATTGTCGTCTTCAGTTTCTCCAACTGGGACACTTTCATGCGGAATATTTGGTATGCTTAGCAATAGTTGATCTAATTCCTCTTCAACCGTGCGCAGCTCATCATCAAGCTCTTTAATTTGATCTCCAACCTCTCGCATTTCAGCAATTAAAT
The DNA here is from genome assembly GCF_036962035.1 of Bacillus sp. JJ1773. Lineage (NCBI taxonomy): Bacteria > Bacillati > Bacillota > Bacilli > Caryophanales > Bacillaceae > Bacillus > Bacillus sp. JJ1773. The sequence continues at coordinate 5,681 of NZ_JBALNX010000076.1, read as the reverse complement.
GATCCGCGTCTTGTTTATCACGTTTTAATATGGCAACCTGCTGAGAAACCTCATTCCGTCTGCTTTTCAGCTGTTCTGCTTTCACAATTAATTCACGTCGTTTCGTATCAAGATCTTCGAATTTTCCAAGATCCGTTAAATCCTCGCCGCGATGCTCCAGCTTCTTTTTCACATCTTCAAAATTAGCTCTCAAAAACTTAATGTCTAACATTTCATAATCCCTCCTAATTTTTTACTGGGGCAAAACACAAAAAACTCCCGTCCCCAAAAAAGGGACGAGAGTTACCCGCGTTGCCACCCTAGTTGAAGGCATGAGCCTTCCACCTTAAATTCATAACGGTTTTATACCGAAAGTATTTACTGGCCAAAAAAATGGCGTTCCATACTTTGCTCGAGGATGGATTCACAAGCTTCACCCGCCAATTTCCACCAACCATTGGCTCTCTTTAGAATGAAAATCCTGTTACTAGTTCCTCTCATTGCTTTCGACTATAGTAAATTTTAATTCATAATGTACTACAATTATGAATCATTTGCAACTATATTATGCAAATTAATTTTTCTTCGCTTCTTTTACCATGTTAATAAAGTAGGAGGTAATACGGTGGTCATCTGTTAATTCTGGATGAAAGGAGCATCCAAGAATATGACCCTCACGTGCTGCCTACGATACGCTCATCATGTTTCGCCAGAACTTCCACATTCTCTCCTGCTTGCACAATATGAGGAGCACGAATAAATACCGCAGGGAAATCCTCTGCCACACCAGCAACATGTTTTTTGCCTCTACAATCGCTTCTAAATCTGTACCCGTTTTCAGCTGCCATCATTTTGATTGATTTAATATTCATAAATAATGGAGGAATATTTCGTTAATTCAAATCGGAATAATTCCCTTTCCTATAATGACACTAAACAACAAAAAGGGGTTCCTGTCAAGACAAGAAACCCCTTTAGAAATAATTAGTATTACTTTTCTCAAATTAGAGAACTGTCTAGCTCCAGTGCCTACCCCCTCGAGGTCACAAGCCAAGCCTCCCAGAAAGGTAAAGTACACCTTTCCGGGAGGCTC
>NZ_JBALNX010000076.1:3396-4587 GCF_036962035.1 Bacillus sp. JJ1773 | reverse complement strand
TGTCGGGGGTGACCAAGGCACTTCCGCTTTTCCTATTAGAACCAACCTTTTACAGTTGAGGAGATGCCTCCGAAGACATTCCCGAAAAAGCTACCTATTCCGCGCATCATCAACACAAACCAGTTCGCCTTTTCAATATCCTCTGCAGCAACAACATCTACTTGAATTTTATTTTTTCCCTTTTCAGATAAAAATTCTAAGTCACCTTCATTAGAAGATTCAATCGTTAAAGTTCCGACCTTTTCTCCTTCTTTAACAGGCGCCGTTAATTCCCCTTTATCATTAAGCTTTTCTTTATCCAAAACTAGCTTTGTCTTATAGTTTTCCTTTTCACCATTTTTCACAACCATTGTGATTGGATCCTTTGTTTCAATCTTTACCTTGTCTTCTTTTCCTTTAATAACAGGTAAAGTCTTTTGACCCTTCACTTGGTAATTAGCAGGTACTAACTCTTCTTTGCCAAAATTACTAAATGCATAATTAAACATTTTCTTTGTTTCATCAAAGCGGGATTTATAAGTACCCTTACCGCTTTCATCCTTGGCATTCATAATAACAGTGATGTAACGGGTGCCATTTCTGACAGCTGTACCTGTAAAGCAATAGCCAGCAAACTCCGTTGTCCCTGTTTTTAAACCATCTACGCCCTCAAAGCCATAAACAAGACTAGGAAGCATCCAGTTCCAGTTTTGCATGTCAATCGCATCTTCTGTGCCTTCTCTGAAGGTCATTTTCGGAATAGTTGTCGTTTCTAACACTTCTGGGTAGTCATTAAGCAAATAAGAAGCTAGCATTGCAGTAGCTCTAGCAGACATCACATTCTCTTCATCTTCTGTCCCAGTATGGTGGAATCCTTTTAAATCTTTATTATTTAAGCCAGATGAGTTAACAAACTTGAAATCTTTTAATCCTAGTTCTTCTGCTTTTTTATTCATCATTTTTACAAAGTTCTCTTCAGAACCCGCAAGCGTTTCTGCAATGGCAATCGTTGCAGCATTTGCTGAATAAATCGTCATTGCTTGGTACAGTTCACGAATATTGTATTTTCCATCTCTGCGCAAAGGTACATTGGATAAATTCGTATCATGAGAAATCTTCCAGACATACTCGCTAACGGAATATTCTTGGTCCCATTTCACTCTTCCCTCATTAATAGCTTCTAGAAGAAGATACTCAGTCATCATTTTTGTC
>NZ_JBALNX010000076.1:0-3373 GCF_036962035.1 Bacillus sp. JJ1773 | reverse complement strand
TACTAGCGATACCAAGAACTTGGTCGGCATTTTTCGAATAAAGTACTTTACCTGTCTCTGCTTCTACTAGAATAGCAGCATCACCATTAACATTTAAAATATCTTCTGCATAGGCTCTATTTAAGCTTGGAAAAAGCCCTATTACCATCACGAATGCAAGAATACTAGCTACATATTTGCGAAATTTTTTCAATACAAAGCCCTCCAACTTTTTAGTACACGTCTGATATTTTATCATAATTCGACATTAAAACATAGACAGAGGATTTACCTATTCTTACCTGGAAATTTTTCATACAAAAAGCAGAGAAGCTTCATGCTTACTCTGCTCTTACATACTCGTTCTAATATTGAATTATGAAAAAGAATAGTTTGGTGCTTCTTTCGTAATTTGGACATCATGCGGATGGCTTTCCTTTAATCCGGCACCAGTCATTCTTATAAATTGTGATTTCTCTCTTAATTCCGTTAAATCCTTTGTTCCACAATACCCCATACCTGAACGCAGACCGCCAACAAGCTGATAAATCGTATCTGCTAACGGCCCTTTATAAGGTAATCGGCCTTCTATTCCCTCCGGAACAAACTTCTTATTATCTTCTTGGAAATAACGATCCTTTGAACCTTTTTCCATCGAAGCAACAGAACCCATGCCGCGGTAAACCTTAAAGCGGCGACCTTGGAAGATTTCCGTTTCTCCAGGACTTTCAGTTACTCCTGCTAATAGACTGCCAAGCATAACGGCATGTCCACCAGCAGCAAGTGCTTTTACTACATCACCTGAATATTTGATTCCACCGTCAGCAATAATCGACTTTCCGTGCTTTCTTGCCTCAGTAGCACAATCATATACGGCTGTAATTTGAGGAACGCCTACTCCGGCAACTACTCGAGTTGTGCAAATGGAGCCAGGTCCAATTCCTACCTTTACAATATCTGCTCCTGCTTCGATTAATTCCTTTGTTGCTTCTGCAGTTGCAACATTTCCCGCAATAATCGCTAGGTGAGGGTAAGTTTTTCTTATTTCACGAACAGTATCTATTACTCCTTTTGAATGTCCGTGTGCAGTATCTACTACAATAACGTCTACTTGAGATTTAACAAGCATCGCTACACGCATCATTGTATCTTTTGTTACGCCAACAGCAGCCCCAACTAGCAAGCGGCCCTGCTCATCTTTAGCGGAATTTGGAAACTCAATCACTTTTTCAATATCTTTTATAGTGATTAAACCTTTTAGGATCCCTTCACTGTCCACAAGCGGAAGCTTTTCAATTTTATGCTTTTGAAGAATGCTCTCTGCTTCTTCTAAAGTAGTTCCCACAGGTGCAGTGACAAGGTTTTCCTTTGTCATAACATCAGAAATAATAATCGAATAATCCGAAATAAATCGAAGATCCCGGTTTGTTAAAATACCAACAAGTTTTTGCTCTTCACCATTATTTACGATAGGTACACCTGAAATTCGGTATTTCCCCATTAAATGCTCGGCATCATATACTTGTTGTTCTGGGGTAAGGAAAAATGGGTCTGTAATAACGCCGCTTTCAGAGCGCTTCACTTTATCGACTTGCTCAGCCTGCTGCTCGATCGTCATATTTTTATGAATGACACCCAATCCACCTTGTCGAGCCATTGCAATAGCCATTTCTGCTTCAGTTACAGTGTCCATCCCTGCACTGATAATTGGAATATTAAGCTTAATCTTATCTGTAAGCTGAACACTTAAACTCACATCACGTGGAAGAACCTCTGATTTAGAAGGAACAAGTAACACATCATCAAAAGTTAAACCTTCTTTTACAAACTTACTTTCCCACATCTTTTTGACCCCCAATTCTTGAAAATATTATTAGTAGGTTATCAATTGGGCAAAATACTGTCAAGGATTCTTCAATATGTTGGATTTTTCTAAAAACTCGGAGGTGCTTATTAATGCGTGACTATAAAGATTGGGATTCATTTTTATATTATTTTTCGGCAAGCTCCTCACAATCCTTTCTAAAAAAATGCTATCATCTTCAACATTTGGACTCAGCAGAACAAAAAAGTTATGAAAACAGCTACCCTTTTATATATTATCTTGAACATGGACAAATTTATTACAAACAAGCAGAACTTGCTCCGTTATTAATTAAGCCCATTCTTTTATTTTACGGAATGGTTCATTTAATAAAAGCTTGTATTTTAACTGTAGACCCTAATTATCCTGAAACAACCACTGTTCTTGCACATGGTGTTTCAACTAGGAAAAGGAAAAAACAACAATATCACTTTTTTCATGATGAGGTAAAAATCCAGAAAAGCGGACTTTTTCCGTATATGGGGGAAAAACTGTTTCACATGAAACATTTAGAAGGTGAAAAAACAAATATGAGGGAGTTACTTTCTCAGATTCCTGAACTTACTCAAATGTTCAAACAAACAGAGGGGAAACAAACATTTTTGCAAATGAAACAGCAGGATCAAATACATCTACTGCCAAAGGAAATTTTAGACACCTTTCATATGACTGAAGCCCGCTTTATAGAATATTGGAATAACGGAAATAAAGCCGATATACAAGGTGCAGATGAACAATTTATACACTTTACGATCAACTCAACATGCATAAATGATCTGCTCCCAATTAAATTCAATATTGATAATGAACAGCTTTATTTCCCTAGAATCAAAAACAGCCTAAATTTTTTCCCGGAATTATTAATCCACTATTTATTGCTTTATAATTTAAGTATGATCGCTCGGTATGAAACGGAATGGTGGAGCGAATTAATAAAAATGATGCCCAATCAGGATTTTCCCTTTATTCAGTCCTTTTTAAACATTACCTCCAAGAAGGGACCTTTTTTAATTTATCAAACGTTAACAAAAGGAAAAACATGAATTCATTGGTTGCATTGAAAAAAGGGCATATTCATGAAATAGTTCTGAAAATGTAGAGAAGAAACATATAAAAAATAGTAATTTAATTAAAAGTAAATAATGCATACAAATAATCATGCTCAGAGAATTCTTTGAGCATGATTTTTTTTGCTCTTACTCATTTAAATTCGATAGTTAAAGAAACCAATGCGGACACTAAGTTCGCGATTATTGGAAAAATACAAGAAAATCTCTGCTTTTTTATCAATAACGGAATCTATGTCCGCAATTATATGAAATTACCCTATTTTTGTACACATAGCGGAACTGGTGTCCGCCTAACTCAAATAAAAAGACCAAATCAATTTATGATTTGGTCTGCTGCTTAATATGCTATTTATAGTTCGTCTTCATAAAGCTGAATTACATAATCTTTATGGATTCCCTTACAAAACTCCACAAAAAAGAACAGCCTTATTAGCTGTTCTTCTTTTGCCTAGCGACGTCC
>NZ_JBALNX010000075.1:0-28850 GCF_036962035.1 Bacillus sp. JJ1773 | reverse complement strand
TAAATCGCCCGCCCCGTTCAATAAACGCTGTAATTGTTTCTTTGCACGCCGCCAGCTGTTCTTCAGATTTAAGGATAGCGTGATGGTAACGTGACGAAACCTTAGATGGAAGATAAAATAGTTGCTTTACACCACTGTAGATTAAAACGTCAATGTCTTTTAATTGGGCTCTATCTGTTAAACTTCTCGGGTGAAGCTCTTTTACTTGAAAACCCATTTCTTTTAGCGCTTCTTTTGTCCCAGCATGGGATTGTGCATGGAATAATCCGTCATCACGAATAATGGCAACCTTTTTTGTTCGTAAAAGAGTGGAGCTTTTAGCGGGCGATGCAGAGCTCAATGTGAGGCCAGTTCCTCTTGCTTGTTTCCTAAGCCAATTTTTATCCGTATGTTCAATGATAAATTCTCCCGACTTTGTGCACTTTACTGATATACCTTGTGATAATAACTTTTGAATAAAGGATATGCTTTCAACGGAACGGCTTTTAAGGATAAAAGGTCCATTTCCACTCACGTAATATCGCTTCACTAATTGTGAAACAGGTGTTGTTTTTACAGCTAATGAGGCTTTTACAGGAATGCACTCGGCACCCCAAAGAAGCGGCAAGCTCCATGAACTTAAATTTGTTATGTTTATTGAGCCCTTAGATAGGTTTTCTCCTGTCCATAAAAAAGTGTTAGCTACCACAGCTTTCGGCTGATTCATTGGTATGATAAAGGTGCCCTTTAGAAAGACTTTTTTTCCATAGATAAATCCTTTTTCAGCCATTTCAACTTTAACCCCATTTTTCATGAGGTGATCGATTACTTGATAAGCTGGAGATGCATCGTCCCTTGGGACTGGAAGGATATAAGCATTTGGAAAAAATCCGGCTGCTTGATGGGGATGGTGTCTTTTGGCACCGCGGTTAAAAAAGGTGATGATGTTTTGAAGTAACTCGGATTTTTGGGCTTGAACAAACTCGCAAGCTCCAAGCATGACATAATAAAGCCAGAGTAACCCGTCATTTCCTTCAGTAGGTGCCTCGATCGTCACGCCGATTGATCCATGGAGCATCGCGTACATCGCCGCATAATAGGCGCCATAATCATCCCATCCTTTTGTGCTGTCACGATAGGGAATATAAGCTCCAGACATGCCTTTATACCGATTAGATTGGAAGCTGTCTTTTCTATTTACAATATATGATTCAATGGATTGAGCCATAGGAAAAGCCCATTTTTCATATAAATCGTATTCATAGTTAGGATTATGTGGAGGAGTACAAGGCTCTATAAGGCCGATTTTTTTCGGATCTTTGTTCACGTAGCCATGAAGATCGAGAAAAACAAGAGGATTGCACTTGGCAATCAGTTGTGCAACAGCTTTTGTTTCTTTTTGGGACTGTGTAATAAAATCCCGGTTTAAGTCAAACCCGTTTCCGTTATACCTTGTTTGTTGCTCCCTGCCTTCTGGATTTGCACAAATGATGCATATCAAAATAATATTCTCTAATAGACGTAAAATATCCTTATCCTTCTTTATTGCAATTCGTTCGATCAAATGAAGTACCGCGTCTGTCCCAGATATTTCACTCCCATGAATGGAAGCATTAATCATGATCGGGATCTTCTTTTCGCTTTGCAAAAATTCTTCCGGGTTGGTGATCATCTGCTGAGCCTGGGTTTGACAAAACGCCAAATTATATGTGTTTGCATCTTTAGTAATAACGACACAATACAAGTTTAGTCCTGATGCTGTTTTTCCAATAGTCTCAAGCGAAAGAAACGGGCTTTGCCTGGCAAGTGACTTTAGTTTTTCTTCTATTTGCTGATAGTCCATCCCCAATTGCTATTCCTCCTTCTTGAACTTGTCCTTACTAGTCTATTCTTGTAAAAAGAAGGATGATTAGACTCGTTAAATAGGAGAAATAACAAAATTAATTCAAGCTTATACAATTTTTCGCCAAATTCGATATAATCAGATTAGAACCGTAGAGCTGTCTGTGTCTTCAAGGAATTTAAACAGGATGTGGGAATGTGAAGCGAATTTTTGTTTTTGCAGCGATCATGGGGATTTGTATCGGATTTTATTACCTTTACCAAAAGCAGCTGGGCGCGATTCCTTTCTTTTTAATTTCGATTTTTTTCTTTTCACTCGCATATAGCCAGCTCTCGCAAAAAACGAAGGACTCAGCTAAAAATGAAAAAGATAATAGGTGAAAGATATAGCTAGCATAAACACCAAAATATTGTTTATAATGGAGAATATGTATTCTTGAGGGTGCCTAAAAACCTAGTTTTAAATCGGTTCCCAAATCATCATTAATGCTAAATTACTGATTTTGAAAAGGCTGTTTATTTTTCGCTTTCTTAAAAAGCGTTACATAGTGAAGGGGCGTGCTAATGTTGAGTTTATATGAACTTACAAAAGAAGAATTGAAAGAAATGTCATTCATTGAAGTCACTTATGAACTATTAAAAGGCAGAAAAGACGCAATGGCATTTAAGGAAATAATGGATGAATTGACTACTCTTCTTGATCTTACTGAGGATCAAGTGAAATCGAAAATTGCTCAATTCTATACAGATTTAAACATCGATGGGCGTTTTTTAGGCTTAGGTGATAATCGATGGGGACTTCGTGTATGGTACCCAATTGAGCAGCAGGAAGAAGATGTCGTAACAGAGATCAAGCCGAAGAAGAAGAAGGCGAAGAAGGCGAAGGACGAGGACGATCTAGATCTTGACTACGATGATCTTGACGATGAAGATATCGATTATGATGATATCGATGATGACATTGATGACGAATTTGAAGAAGAGGAAGATGACATCATCGAAGAGGACGACTTGATCGATGACGAAGATCTGGAAGAGGACGAAGACCTGATTGACGAGGATGAAGAGTATGACCTTGGAGATCAGGATGAAGATATAGAAGAAGATGAAGACCTTGATGTAGACGAGGAAGATTTAGATTAATCTTATATTCATATAAGTTTCGGCCTGCCATCTTGACTTTTTTTATATAGGCTTGTAGAATACTTTTTGGGCTCCTTAAAAAGGAACGAATCATTAGACGCGTATAGCGCTCCCTTACTTGTTAAAAGTAAGTGGAGCGCTTTTTATTTTTTTGCGAAGGCATTAAATAAAATTCATTATTTTTATTCATTAATTAAAGAAGAATATGCACAAACTGTAATGAGGGGGAAATTATAATGACAAAGTATATTTTTGTAACAGGTGGCGTAGTGTCATCACTTGGAAAAGGGATTGTCGCAGCTTCCCTTGGACGTCTTTTGAAAAATAGAGGATTGAGCGTAACGATTCAAAAATTTGATCCTTATATTAATGTGGACCCAGGGACGATGAGCCCGTATCAGCACGGTGAAGTGTTTGTAACAGGTGATGGCGCGGAAACGGACTTAGACTTAGGTCACTACGAGCGTTTTGTTGATGTGAATTTAACTAAATACAGCAGTGTGACGACCGGGAAAATTTATTCCACTGTACTTAGGAAGGAACGCCGCGGTGAATACAATGGCGGAACCGTTCAGGTGATTCCCCATATTACAAATGAAATTAAAGATAGAGTTTTCCGTGCCGGGCATGAAACCAATTCAGATGTCGTGATCACCGAAATTGGCGGAACGGTAGGAGATATTGAGTCCCTTCCATTCCTTGAAGCGATTCGCCAAATAAAGAGTGACATTGGCCGTGACAATGTGATGTACATCCATTGCACATTAATTCCTTATATTAAAGCGGCTGGGGAAATGAAAACAAAGCCTACACAGCATAGTGTAAAGGAATTAAGAAGCTTAGGGATTCAGCCAAATGTAGTAGTAGTCCGCACAGAAATGCCGATTTCTCAAGAAATGAAGGACAAGCTTGCTTTATTCTGTGACATTGATAAAGAAGCGGTTATCGAATGTAGAGATGCGGACACTTTGTACTCTATTCCGCTTGCACTTCAAGATCAAAACCTTGACAGCATTGCCTGCAATCATTTGAAGCTTGTTTGCGGCGATGCCGATATGACGGAATGGAAGCAGCTCGTTGAAAAAGTAACCAACCTCTCTAAGACAACCAAAATCGCGCTTGTTGGAAAATATGTTGAGCTTCAAGACGCCTACATTTCCGTAGTAGAAGCATTGAAACATGCTGGATATGCACATGATTCTGATATTGATATTAAATGGATTAATGCCGAAGAAGTGAATGCAGAAAATGTTTCAGACCTGCTAAACGAAGTGGATGGGGTTCTTGTCCCTGGCGGATTTGGCGATCGCGGGGTTGAAGGAAAAATCCTTGCGATTCAATATGCCCGTGAACATAAAAAGCCATTCCTCGGTATCTGCCTAGGCATGCAATTAGCATCGATAGAATTTGCCCGTAACGTATTGAACTTAAAAGGGGCACACTCTGCAGAAATTGATCCGTCTACGAAGCACCCAATTATCGACCTTCTTCCTGAACAGAAGGATGTGGAGGATTTAGGCGGAACGTTAAGATTGGGCATTCAGGCATGTAAATTAAATGAGAATACAAAAGCTTATGCCGCATATCAAGATGAAGTGGTCTATGAGCGTCATCGCCATCGCTATGAGTTTAACAATCATTATCGTCAGGAAATGGAAGATTCAGGCTTTGTCTTCTCTGGCACTAGCCCAGATGGACGCCTTGTCGAAATTATTGAGATTAAAGACCATCCATGGTTTGTGGCATCCCAATTCCATCCTGAGTTTATTTCAAGACCGAATCGTCCTCAACCTCTATTCCGTGACTTTGTTGGGGCGGCATTAAATCATAGTAAATAATAGAAAAAGAAGACTCCTGAGTATCAGGCCCCAAGTGTGGGGACTGGTGCTTCGTGTGGAGTCTTCTTTTTTTTGATGGGTGAAGGAGCAGAGTGTAGTGTAGGTTTGTTCAATGTAAGCGTTAAGTAGGGAGGAGAAGCAAAACACTAACATAGGAATGTTCAATGTATGCATTTGTGAGAGAAATAGAAAAAACGGTAACTATGAATCATACATAATTACCGTCCGGCTAAATTCGCAGATAAGGTCATTACCAATCAACCCCACACCCACCGCAAATAAATTCTTTTACTCATATTCATCCAAAATTTCTTCCAATGTAAATTTGATCCCGTAATAGACAAATAACGCAGCCATCGATGAAGGGTAGCCAAATCGGTTACCTGTTTCATCTGGCAGCAGTCCTTTTGTAAGTCTTAAATCAATATGTACATCGGCCAAATCAGCTAGGCCGTGACCTTCCTGAACAGTGGAAATGCCCACAAATGGAATCATCTTCTCGGCGAGAATTTCCCCCATTTTCACCGCTTCTTTATCTGTAGAATGACGCGAGACAATAAGAAATCTGTCTGTCTCTGATAGCTCATCCAAAGGACGGTCCATTGGCCAGATCGCCGCATTTTTCAAGGGCTCTTGCCCTTCGGTTGCTTCATAGGCAATAGCATACATCTCATTGGCCCCAAAAATATAAATATTCCCGTTTCCGACAGCCGCCTGGGCCAGAAGTCTAGCACTGTCTTCCATCGAAAATTCTTCTTTTTCCTGGATTCTTTTAAACAGCCCGGTAAGCTGTGTAGAAAACATTTTTAGCATCATGTCTCTCCTATCGCTATTTAAAGATTCGGTATATCAATTATATGAAATACAAACAAAAAGGTAAAATCGGATCCATATTAGTCATGTAATCTATAGGCTTTTCAAAACAAAAAACAACTCTAGCAAGCAAATTTTTTGAAGAGGGAGGAATTTTCAGTCATCAAATAGAATTAAAGAGAGGGGGAATTCTAATTGGGTAGCTATAATAACAATCAAATGACAGAATTTTTGAGACGAAGGGAAGAGGTGGGTTGATTGAAGGGGAAAATATTAATCGTTGATGATCAATTTGGTATTCGCATTTTGCTGAATGAAGTTTTACAGAAGGAAGGCTATGATACATACCAAGCTGCAAATGGGATTCAGGCACTTGACATTGTCTCCAAGCATTCACCTGATCTAGTACTTCTCGATATGAAAATCCCTGGCATGGACGGGATTGAAATATTAAAGAGAATGAGAGTGATTGATAAAGAAATTCGTGTCATCATTATGACGGCATACGGTGAGCTGGATATGATTCAGGAAGCACGCGATTTAGGCGCCTTAACGCACTTCGCAAAGCCTTTTGATATTGATGATATTCGGGCAGCCGTTAAGAAGTATGTGCCAATAGCCAATTCATTTTAACAACCAGCCTGTGGGCGATCAGCGGCAGTAACATTTCTGCACGCTATTGCTCACAGGCTTTTCTTATTTAGCCCCGTTTTCTCATGAAAATTCATTCCGGGTAATAGCATTTCTTTAGCTGTTTTGGTATGATACAAATGAATTCCATTGGATCGGTTCCGTTTAAGCAGGAGAGTACATAAACGCAAGTAACAAGGGAACACTTATCCTGTGAAAATTAGAAGCGATGATGATGAAGGAGGAAGAAAAATGCCTTTAGTATCAATGACTGACATGCTGAACAAGGGAAAAGCGGAGGGCTATGCAGTAGGTCAATTTAACTTAAATAATCTTGAGTTTACTCAAGCGATTCTTCAAGCGGCAGAGGAAGAAAAATCCCCTGTTATTCTTGGTGTGTCCGAAGGGGCAGCACGCTATATGGGCGGATTCAAAACCGTTGTAAAATTGGTAGAAGGCTTACTTGAAGATTATAAAATTTCAGTACCTGTAGCGATTCATTTAGATCATGGATCAAGCTTCGATAAATGTAAAGAAGCCATCGATGCTGGCTTCACTTCTGTCATGATTGACGCTTCTCATGATCCTTTTGAGGAAAATGTGGCAACCACTTCAAAGGTAGTGGAATATGCGCATGCCCGCGGAGTGTCAGTGGAAGCCGAATTAGGGACTGTTGGCGGACAAGAGGATGATGTTGTAGCGGATGGCGTTATCTACGCGGATGCAAAAGAATGTGAAGAGCTTGTGAAAAGAACGAAAATTGACTGTCTTGCTCCTGCGCTAGGATCCGTTCATGGTCCATACAAAGGGGAACCAAACCTTGGTTTTGCTGAAATGGAAGAAATCGGCCAGCTAACAGGCGTTCCACTTGTTCTGCACGGCGGAACGGGAATCCCAACGAAAGATATTCAAAGAGCGGTTTCTTTAGGAACGGCCAAAATTAATGTAAATACAGAGAATCAAATTGCTTCTGCCAAGCGTGTTCGTGAGGTATTAGCAGCCAATCCGGAGATGTATGATCCGCGCAAATACTTAGGACCTGCTAGAGAGGCCATTAAGGAAACCGTTATTGGAAAAATGCGCGAGTTTGGTTCTTCTGGAAAGGCTTAATAGCAGTGGAGATTTTTTAATGAAACCGCCTTTAGGATAGAGGCGGTTTTGATTCATTTGTTGGATAACAGGAAATTTATTATTTTGAGGAGGAAATATAATGAAATTTTTTATCGATACAGCGAATATGGATGAGATTAAAGAAGCACATGCATTAGGTATTTTAGATGGGGTTACGACTAACCCTTCATTGGTGGCGAAGGAGAAGAATGTTTCTTTCCATGACCGACTTAAAGAAATTACAGAGCTTGTCCCAGGTTCAGTAAGTGCAGAGGTTATCGCCTTAGACGCAGAAGGCATGATAAAAGAAGGACGCGAGTTAGCGGCTATTGCGCCTAATATTACAGTTAAAGTCCCAATGACGCCAGATGGATTAAAGGCTGTTAATACTTTTTCAAAAGAAGGCATCAAAACAAATGTCACGTTAATTTTCAGTGCTAACCAGGCGCTGCTGGCAGCAAGAGCAGGGGCAACGTATGTTTCTCCTTTCCTTGGCCGATTAGACGATATTGGCCATAACGGGCTGGATTTAATTTCTACGATTGCAGATATATTTGCTATCCATGACATTAAGACGGAAATTATTGCAGCATCCATTCGTCATCCTCAGCACGTAACCGATGCCGCTTTAAGAGGAGCTCATATTTCAACGATCCCGTATAAAGTAATTATGCAATTATTTAAACACCCGCTAACGGATAAAGGAATTGAAGCATTTCTTGCTGACTGGAATTCTCGTTAAAGAATATTTTTGATTGTAAATGGAAGGGTACTCATTTTTTACAAAAAATTGGGTTTTACGAATGGCCAATTTGGGGTAAAGTGTTAGTAGCAAGCGCTAGCAGACGATGAACGAATGGAAACTTTATTTTCATAACCACACATGGGAATGGCTTTTTCGTGTAAACTAGAAGATAAGGATCATGTCGGAATGAACAGGATGCGACCTGTTTTCAGTTCAATTCGTAAAGCAAAGGACAAGCTAAATAATTCCTACATAGTTCAAGAAGAATGCAAACATTTCATTACCCACGCAGCGATTTTCATATACTTTACGGCGTAGAAGGGAGCTAAAAATGGAAAAGCTTATGATTGCAGGCGGTTACCCTTTAAAAGGAACTGTTCGAATTAGCGGAGCAAAAAATAGTGCAGTGGCATTGATTCCGGCTACGATTCTAGCTGATTCGCCTGTCACGATTGAAGGGCTGCCAGATATTTCGGATGTGCAAATTTTAAAAGGACTGCTTGAAGAACTTGGAGGGACCGTCAGCTTTACTAATGGAGATATGAAAGTTGACCCTTCCTCGATGATTTCCATGCCTTTGCCGAATGGAAAAGTAAAGAAACTGCGTGCCTCTTATTATTTAATGGGGGCCATGCTAGGCCGTTTCAAAAAAGCAGTGATTGGTCTGCCGGGTGGATGCCATCTTGGCCCGAGACCGATTGATCAGCATATTAAAGGCTTCGAGGCCCTTGGCGCAACTGTAACCAATGAGCAGGGAGCGATTTACCTGCGGGCGGATGAACTGCGAGGGGCTCGAATTTATCTGGATGTTGTCAGTGTTGGGGCGACCATCAACATTATGCTGGCAGCTGTTAGAGCTAAAGGAAGAACGATCATTGAAAATGCGGCAAAAGAGCCGGAGATTATTGATGTAGCCACTTTGCTGACGAATATGGGGGCAAAAATTAAGGGTGCTGGAACAGATGTTATTCGAATTGATGGGGTAGACCAGCTGCATGGCTGCCAGCACACCATTATCCCGGACCGTATCGAAGCGGGTACGTATATGTTACTTGGTGCAGCTGTGGGTGAAGGAATGACCATTGATAATGTGATCCCTCAGCATCTTGAGTCACTGATTGCGAAATTAAGAGAAATGGGTGCTCAGATTGAAACAGGGGATGATCATGTCTATATACATCCGGTAGGGAAAAGAAAAGCCGTTGATATTAAGACACTTGTTTATCCAGGTTTCCCGACAGATCTGCAGCAGCCTTTTACGTCTTTATTAACGAGTGCAGATGGGACAAGTATGGTGACGGACACCATTTATAGTGCCCGTTTTAAACATATTGATGAATTAAGAAGAATGAATGCGAATATTAAGGTGGAAGGCCGTTCGGCGATTATTCACGGACCTGTCAAGCTTCAGGGCGCCAAAGTGAAGGCCAGTGATTTACGAGCCGGCGCCGCACTAGTCATTGCTGGGCTAATGGCGGAAGGAATAACGGAAGTAACCGGAGTTGAGCATATTGACAGAGGCTACAGCCATCTTGTAGAAAAGTTAAATGGCCTTGGGGCAACCATATGGCGAGAAAATTTAACAAAAGAAGAACTGGAACAAATGAAAAATGCTTAACTTACTGATTAATAGATGAAGATGCCTAATGGTCCTCTGGGTCCCAAAGGCATTTTCGAATTTATTGCATAGATGTGGAACAGCAGAGATTTGAGGGGGAAAAAGGATGGAACGCAGTTTAACAATGGAGCTTGTCCGTGTAACAGAAGGGGCAGCCTTAGCATCGGCCCGCTGGATGGGACGCGGGAAAAAGGATGAAGCAGATGATGCAGCTACAACAGCTATGAGAAATGTGTTTGATACCGTACCAATGAAGGGAACCGTTGTCATTGGCGAAGGGGAAATGGATGAGGCGCCAATGCTTTACATCGGAGAAAAGCTTGGTACTGGTTACGGTCCGCGTGTAGATGTAGCAGTAGATCCACTTGAAGGCACGAATATCGTGGCATCAGGAGGCTGGAATGCTCTGGCCGTATTGGCTGTAGCGGATCATGGCAATTTGCTTCACGCTCCTGATATGTATATGGACAAAATCGCGGTTGGCCCTGAAGCTGTAGGGAAAATTGATATTAATGCTTCAGTCATCGATAACTTGAAGGCTGTAGCAAAGGCGAAAAATAAAGACATTGAAGATGTGGTTGCAACGGTCTTAAATCGTGATCGTCATAGTCACATTGTAGCTCAGCTTCGTGAAGCGGGAGCTAGAATTAAATTGATAAATGACGGGGATGTGGCTGGTGCGATTAACACAGCATTTGATCATACCGGAGTTGACATTCTTTTCGGACTTGGCGGTGCACCAGAGGGCGTTTTAGCCGCGGTAGCACTTAAATGTCTAGGCGGAGAAATTCAAGGAAAGCTTGTTCCGCAGAACGATGCTGAAATCGAGCGCTGCAAGAAAATGGGTCTTGATGTAAACAAAATTCTTCTTATGGAGGATTTAGTAAAAGGCGATGATGCCATCTTTGCTGCAACGGGAGTGACAGATGGAGAGCTTCTTCGCGGGGTACAATTTAAAGGAACGTACGGGTCTACTCATACTGTTGTTATGCGTGCAAAATCCGGAACAGTCCGTTTCATTGAAGGACGTCATAGTTTAACGAAAAAACCAAACCTAGTCATTGGATAAAGTGAGCCTTTACCGGCTGTTGATCCCCCGCTTAGAAATTTTTGTTTTACTCAACTACTAGAAGTGGGGGTCTACAGCCCGTTAATCTGCGATAATATCTTCAGAATGCTAGTTCATTCCATTGGGAAGTCACATTCCCAAGCTAAAAATGAAGAGGATAAAGAAGTAAAAAGGTCTGGCCATGAATTTGCCAGGCCGAATCCTCTTATTTCCTGCCAAAATTGACTTGTTTCCTAATTGTAAATAAAATATAGTTAATACAGGCCCCTATGGGGAGTGCTTTTAAGTTTTTCCAATAAAGCTGCCTCAAAAAAATAACCTTTCAAAGTTGTAGGATTAAATGGGCTCCTTTTTTGATTTATCCTCAAGTTTAATTATATATAATACTAGTTTTAGTTTTACCTCAATCATATTTTTCCCGTTTTATTTTATTGTTTCTTAAGTTGACGGATTTCAATTTTTTAGGGGAAGAGTTTGAAAAAATAAAAGTGTGGTGTCATTATGGGATTAAATATATCCAGTTTAGAAAATATGAAGTTAAAAGAGCTTTATGAGCTTGCCCGTGAATATAAAGTTTCTTATTACAGCAAATTAACAAAGAAAGAATTAATTTTTGCGATTTTAAAGGCGAGAGCAGAGAAGGAAGGATACTTCTTTATGGAAGGTGTCCTGGAAATTATCCAATCAGAGGGCTTTGGATTTTTAAGGCCGATCAATTATTCACCAAGCTCTGAGGATATTTATATTTCAGCTTCGCAAATCCGCCGTTTTGACTTAAGGAATGGGGATAAGGTTTCTGGAAAAGTTCGTCCTCCGAAAGAGAATGAACGGTATTTTGGCTTGCTTCAAGTAGAACTTGTTAATGGGGACGACCCGGAAACCGCGAAGGAGCGCGTGCATTTCCCTGCTTTAACGCCGTTATATCCAGACAGCCACATGAAGCTGGAAACAACGCAAAGGCATCTTTCTACGAGAATTATGGACGTGCTGGCACCAGTTGGATTTGGACAGCGTGGTTTAATTGTCGCTCCGCCTAAAGCAGGTAAAACGATGCTTTTAAAAGAAATTGCTAATAGCATTACAACGAACCATCCTGAAGTGGAGCTTATCGTCCTTTTAATTGATGAGCGCCCGGAAGAGGTAACTGATATTGAACGCTCTGTTGCGGGAGATGTTGTGAGCTCAACCTTTGATGAGGTTCCTGAAAATCATATTAAAGTGGCGGAGCTTGTCCTTGAACGTGCGATGCGCCTAGTCGAGCATAAGCGCGATGTTGTGATCCTAATGGATAGTATTACGAGATTGGCAAGGGCCTATAACCTTGTTATTCCGCCGAGCGGCAGAACGCTGTCAGGGGGGATTGACCCGGCAGCCTTCCACCGTCCAAAACGTTTCTTCGGTGCGGCGCGTAATATTGAAGAAGGCGGCAGCTTAACCATATTAGCAACTGCTCTTGTCGATACAGGCTCCAGAATGGACGATGTTATTTACGAGGAATTTAAAGGGACTGGGAATATGGAGCTTCATCTTGATCGTTCACTTGCGGAAAGAAGAATCTTCCCAGCGATTGATATCCGCCGTTCCGGAACGCGTAAAGAAGAGCTTCTTATCCAGAAGGAACAGCTGGACATGCTTTGGGCGATTCGGAAATCCATGTCAGACTCACCAGATTTTGCTGAGAAGTTCTTGCGCAAGCTAAGACAGACGAAATCAAATGAAGACTTTTTTGCAAATCTGGCAGAAGAAATGAAGTCGAAGCGTTCTCACTAGTAGGAGATCCTCTTTGGATGGGAAAATTGGAAACAAGTCATTAGTTTTCAGATTCTTCTTAGGAAGAGTGGGAAATTGGAAACAAAGCCGATAAGCTTCCCCAATTTCCACCGAAAAGAGTGAAAAAGGGGAAACATTTAGTGGATAATTTTTCTCTCTTTATATAGGAAATCAAATATTGCAAAATGGGGTTGACCTTGTTATAATAATTCCAGTGTGCTTTAGATTATACGGTCATCTAATTTGACCCGTAATATATAACTCTGTCTCAGTATGATTCAGGGCGGAAGGAGATGAAAAGAATGAAAGCAGGAATTCATCCAAATTACAATAAAGCAATCGTTAAATGTGCATGTGGTAATGAATTTGAAACGGGTTCTGTTCAAAAGGAAATCCGTGTTGAAACTTGTTCTGAATGCCATCCATTCTACACAGGTCGTCAAAAATTCGCTGAAGCTGGCGGACGTGTTGACCGTTTCAACAAAAAATACGGCATTAAGCAACAACAATAATAAAAAAACCAAAACAGGCAAGTTTTCTTTCTTGCCTGTTTTTTATTTCAATTTTACAGCATAATTTGCACTGTTTTTAAGGAGGAGAGGCCTTCTATGTATGTCATGAAGCATCATGGATGGGTAGAGGTGATTTGCGGGAGCATGTTCTCTGGAAAATCCGAAGAACTGATTCGCCGGGTACGCAGAGTGCAATTTGCGAAACAGCAAATTGTCGTGTTTAAACCGCAAATAGATAACCGCTATAGTGAAGAAGCGGTCGTTTCCCATAATGGGACAGCCTTTACAGCTATACCGATTTCAAATTCTACAGAGATTTTCAAACATATTCACTCTGATATCGATGTCATTGCTATTGATGAGGTTCAATTTTTTGACTCGGAAATTGTAAAGGTGATTCAGCATCTAGCGAATAGCGGCCATCGTGTCATTGCAGCAGGCCTCGATCAGGATTTCCGCGGCGAGCCATTCGGCCAAATGCCAGATCTTATGGCCATTGCTGAATTAGTGACTAAGCTCCAAGCAGTCTGTGCGGTTTGCGGCTCACCAGCCAGCCGTACGCAAAGATTAATAAACGGGGAGCCCGCTTCCTATGATGATCCTGTTATTTTGGTTGGTGCTTCTGAAGCATACGAAGCACGGTGCCGGCATCATCATGAAGTGCCAAAGTCACCGAAAATTTTGGGTGAAGAGCAGGCTAAACAGGTTTTATAAAATACTTAATTCTGTCTGAAGAGATTCAGGCAGTTTTTTTTTGTTTATGGGGAAGGCGGTGGCGGATATCCTGATGGAACTGGCGGATATACTGGCTTTGGCAAATTTTTAGAGGGGAATTTTTGGCTGAAATTGGGCGGTGGAATCTCCGGTATAGTGGACATGCTATAGATGGAGGTGTAAGTGATGAAAAGATGGTTTATTATAATGATGCTTCTTGTATTATCGGCGGGCTGTACGAATTTTAATCGTGGAGTCGAAAAACTTTACGGTCCGAATGAGGATCAAGATGGGTTTAGAAATGTTTCTACCCGAAATGATGATCAGGACTATAATACGAGGGCTTGGACAATGGATGAACAAAATCCTAATTTTCCTAATACGACAGGAACGAATAGGGTTAATCAGCAATCAGAAATTAATCAAGCGCGCCAGGTCATCGATGCCATAGATGGCTACCGTTCTGGCCCCGTATGGATAAACGGTGATGATATGTGGGTCACGGCTTATAAAAAAGGCATGCTCTCAGATAGCCAAAGAACAAAGGAAGCGTCTAATCTCCGAAAAAAGCTAGAACATGCGTTGCCTCGCTATCATATTGAAATAAAAATTCAAGAAGATCGAAGGTAAAATGCCTTGCTGTTGCAGCAGGGTATTTTTTGTTGTGGATTGTCATCTTGGCGGACACCAGTTCCGTTATCTGTGACAAAACGGGTTAATTCCTTATGTATACGGACAGAGGTTCCTTTATTTTGTAAAAAAGCAGTGATATTCTAGCGCTTTTATGTAAATAACGTCCTTAGTGTCCGCAAAGCCCCTTGAAAGGATCTTTTAATGAAAATAGCGGATTGTATGTCCGCAAGTTTCTTCAACTATTGAGATTAGTACAAAAAAAATCTCCCTCAATCTTTTAAAAAACAGTTGATAAAAAACCGAAATGCGATATATTAGTTATATGAATTTAACATAATATTTCAAATTTTGGGGAGAGAACATCATGCGGCCTATCATAATAGGTATCTTTGCAGCATTCTTTTTTGCCTTTACATTCGTTTTGAATCGATCAATGGAGCTATCAGGGGGAAGCTGGATTTGGAGTGCTTCGTTACGATATATATTTATGGTGCCATTTCTTATTGCTATTGTCGTGATCAGGAGGAATTTAAAGCCACTTTTGATTGAAATGAAAAAGAATCCGGGCGCCTGGCTTCTATGGAGTTTGATCGGATTTGGACTTTTCTACGCCCCTATAAGCTTTGCGGCGGCCTATGGACCAGGATGGCTGATTGCCGGAACATGGCAAGTGACGATCATATCGGGCTCACTTCTCGCTCCATTATTTTTCGAAACAAAACAAACACGAAACGGCCCTATTAAAGTAAGAGGGAAAATTCCGCTTATCGGTCTGTCGATGTCATTGATCATACTTCTAGGTGTTGTATTCATGCAGCTAGAGCAAGCAAGCAATCTTTCTGGAAAAATGCTCTTGTTAGGGGTGGTGCCGGTCATTATTGCCTCATTTGCCTATCCATTAGGGAACCGGAAAATGATGGAGGTTTGCGGAAATCGGTTAGATGCTTATCAGCGGGTGCTAGGGATGACATTAGCAAGCCTGCCGTTCTGGCTGCTTTTATCTTTATATGGAGTTGCAACTGTTGGGCTGCCAAGCACGGGACAAACCTTTCAATCACTTCTAGTTGCATTGTTTTCTGGAGTGATTGCTACAGTACTTTTTTTCAAGGCAACGGATTTAGTAAAAGGGGATATGCAGAAGCTAGGAGCCGTGGAAGCAACGCAATCATTTGAAGTTTTATTTGCCGTAGCGGGTGAGATGCTCATTTTATCAGCACCTGTTCCTTCGTTTATTTCTTGGATCGGCATTCTATTGGTCATTGCAGGATTGGTTCTGCACAGCTATGTTTCCAACAGGGAAAAACCGTTAAAGGTACCGGCGATAAGATATAAATCTAGCTAAGCAAAAACTCATAAGGATGCCTTTGCCCGTCATGCTTAAATTGACAGACAAATACAAGGTTGATATATTGGTTTTATGAAGATAATTAAAACGATTGCACGCCCTGCTTTAAGAGATCAAGTATATGAGTCATTGAAGAAAGCCATTGTGACATTGGAATTAGAGCCTGGCCAGCGGATTATGGATAAGGATTTAGCCACACAGTTTGGTGTTAGCAGAACGCCTGTGAGGGAAGCACTCAAAAGGCTGGAGGATGAAGGCCTTGTTGAATCATTGCCTGGCTCGCAAACTCGAATTACGGAAATTCATTTGGAGGAGGCGAAAAGCGCGTTTACCGTTGTTGCAGCCCTGCATGGGTTAGCTGCACGTCTGGCAGTACCGTCTATTACGGAAGAAGATATTCAACTAATGGAAGAAAGCAATGCTCAGTTAAAAAGGGCATTAGAAAATAAAGATGTTTTAGATGCAGTGGAAGCAGACGACCAATTTCATGCGATTCTGTTATTAGCTTCCGGGAATCAGGAAATAAGCCTGGCATTAGAAAGAATTATGTCGAAGGTTCGGAGACTGGAATTTTCAAAGTTTAGTTCTCTTGATGGAATGAAATCGATTGCGGAGCACGATGAAATCATTTCTGCCTGCCGAACTAAAAATGCAAGCCTAGCCAGTTCACTGTTAGAAGAAAATTGGCTGAGTCTAGGAAGGCTATTAGTCGGAGATGCGGAATAAAGTGAATGATGCACTTTTTGAGTATAACAGCCGTTATACTCTTTTTATTTTGCTTTTTTCAAAGAGATTAAGTTTTCTAGTTCATTAACTGGTTCAAGAGGACAAAAACGGGGGGCTCCAGTGTTAAAGGACATACTAATTTAATTCTTGCAATTCGTGTCCTATAAAACGTAGCTAAAGGACATGAATTGGCGTTTTCCAAAATTTTATGTCCTATAAAACGTAATTAAAGGACATGAATTGTTGTTTTCCAGAATTTCATGTCCTATAAAACCTTTTAGTGATTCATAAAAGTCTGAAAATAAATATTAGAAAAAATAAAATAATCAGAAAAATGACATTGACTGTTTGAACGATATGCGATATATTGGTTTTGGGCTTAGATTTCCCAATTAAATAATATGTTCCAATGCAGCTCTGAGTTTTCATACGATAATCAGTCAGAATGTTGTGCTTTTTGTAAAGGGATTGAACTAGATTACAAATTTAGGAGGAACGGCAATGACTTCACTTACCACAACGGCTGGAAATTATGATGTTCATGACTCAAAGGTATTAGATTGGGCAAAGGATATTATTGAAAAAAGCTCTTCTGCGAGATTAATCCAGAAGGAAATTATTGATGCTGTCGACCGGAATGCCATTTGGAGAGGGCAGGAGTGTCTGAATTTATTGGCCCCTGAGGCGCCGACAAGCCCAACTGTAAGGCAATTATTAGCTTCTGAAGTGGGAACAAGAGCCGCTGAGGGTCATATTGGACCAACACAAAGATGGTTTTCCGGAACGAAATATATAGATGAAATTGAATCATTATGTGTGGAATTGCTGAAAAAGGTATTTAATAGTAATTACGCAGATCATCGCCTCGTAGCAAGTATGATCGGGAATATGACGGTTTATGCTGCGTTAACGAAGCCTGGGGACAATATTTTAACAATTGCTCAGCCATTTGGCGGACATTCCAGTAATCGTTACGATGGACCTGCGGGAATTCGCGGTTTGAACATTTACGATGTTCCGATGGATCCTGTTGATCTCGTTGTGAATATCGATGAGTTTGCCAAGGTGGCGAGGGAGGTAAAGCCTAAGCTCGTGACGCTCGGTGCGTCCATGACGCTGTTCCCATTCCCGCTGAAGGAAATGTCTGATATTGTGAGCGAATGGGGCGGGAAAATCTTCTTCGATGGAGCCCATCAGCTAGGCCTTATCGGCGGTGGACAATTCCAAGATCCATTAAACGAGGGTGCCTGTGTTATGACAGGCTCAGCTGGAAAAACATTCAGCGGACCACAGAGCGGAATTATTGTCTGGAATGATCCTGAGCTAACGAAGCCAATTTGCGATACGATTTTCCCAGCACTTGCTGCCACTCACCAAGTGAACCGTGTAGCAGCATTGGCGGCATCAGCAGCTGAATTCCTGGCATTTGGGAAGGAATATATGGCGCAAATTGTGGCCAATGCCAAGGCGCTGGCAAAAGCATTGCATGATCGAGGCATTACAGTACTAGGAGCCCATAAAGGTTTTACCGAAACTCATCAAGTTATTTTGGATGTAAAACAGTTCGGTGGCGGGCTTGATGTGGCTCATAAACTGGCAAAGGCGAATATCATTACGAATAAAAATCTGATTCCAAGTGATAAACCCGAGGATTGGGATTTTCCAAGCGGCTTGCGCATTGGAACGATTGAAATTACCCGCCTTGGCATGAAGGAAGCGGAGATGGAGATCATCGCAGACTATATTGTCAGTGTGCTGGAGGATCGGGATACGGTTGAGAATGTTCGCAAACAAGTCATTGATATGCGTTCTGCCTACCAAAAAATCCATTACTGCTTTGATTAATATCGCATAATATATTTTCCAAAGAGGTTATCGTTCTTGAAACGGTAGCCTTTTCTATTTCTTTTTCCAAATTATTTTTGACCTCATCTTTCACCTATACTATAATTAGAATGTTATGGACTTTATTGGTGAATAAGCGTGAATCGCTGCTTTTAGCGTAAACGTATTGAATAGATATAGCTCGGAAATAATACTCCGAAGTGTTATGGAAATTAGAGGTGAAATGCTGTGTTTGATCGTCTTCAATCTGTAGAGGACCGCTATGAAAGATTAAATGAGCTTTTAAGTGATCCGGAAATTGTTAATGATCCAAAAAAATTGCGTGAATACTCGAAGGAACAGTCAGATATTCAAGAGACTGTTGAAGCTTATCGTGAATATAAGGGTGTTCGTGAGCAGTATCAAGATGCGAAAGCTATGCTTGATGACAAGCTAGATGCGGAAATGCGTGAAATGGTAAAGGAAGAGCTTGATGAGCTGGAAGACAAGGTCGAGGAATTAGAAGCTCGTTTAAAGATTCTTTTAATCCCGAAAGATCCGAACGATGATAAAAACGTCATTATGGAAATTCGTGGAGCAGCAGGCGGAGATGAAGCTGCCTTGTTTGCCGGAGATTTATACCGCATGTACAGCCGTTTTGCTGAGACACAAGGCTGGAAAACGGAAGTCATTGAAACACACTCAACTGGAGTGGGCGGCTACAAGGAAATTATTTTTATGATTAACGGAAACGGCGCTTATTCAAAATTGAAGTTTGAAAATGGCGCTCACCGCGTACAGCGTGTACCGGAAACAGAATCTGGCGGTCGTATCCATACTTCTACGGCAACGGTTGCGGTATTACCAGAGGCAGAGGAAGTTGAAATTGAAATTCATGATAAAGATGTTCGTGTTGATACATTTGCATCAAGTGGACCAGGTGGACAGAGTGTTAACACCACAATGTCAGCTGTTCGTTTAACACATATTCCAACAGGTACAGTTGTTTCCTGCCAGGATGAAAAATCGCAAATTAAGAATAAAGAAAAAGCCATGAAAGTTTTACGTGCGCGTGTTTATGATAAATTCCAACGGGAAGCACAGGCTGAGTATGATCAGGCCCGTAAATCCGCAGTTGGTACCGGAGACCGTTCTGAGCGTATCCGTACGTACAACTTTCCGCAAAATCGTGTAACAGACCACCGCATTGGATTAACGATCCAAAAGCTTGACCAAATTCTTTCAGGGAAATTGGATGAAGTGATTGATGCGTTAATCGTTGAAGAACAGTCAGCTAAGCTGGAAAGTGCATCAAATGAGTAATCAAGCTATGAAAGTCTATGAAGCCCTCCAGTGGGCTTCTTCTTTTTTAAAAGAAAAAAATCGAGATGACAATGCGGGAGAAATATTATTGCAGCATTATATGAGAATGGACCGGTCAAATTTTTTAGCTAGCCTGCGTGAAGAGGTGGAGGCGCAGGTTTTCGAAGATTTTAAAAAGGCGGTGCTTCTTCATAGTGAGGGCAAGCCCGTTCAATATATTATTGGTTTCGAATCCTTTTATGGGCGGGATTTTAAAGTGAATGAGGATGTTCTGATTCCTCGTCCGGAAACGGAGGAGCTTGTATATCATACGCTGCAGCGAATCGGGGAACTTTTTGGAATGCAGGAGGGTCTTAAATTGGCGGATATCGGGACAGGGAGCGGCGCTATTGCTGTCACGTTAAAGCTTGAGAACTCTGAATTAGCTGTAACCGCGACAGATATTTATGGACCAACTCTGCTTTTAGCGGAGGAAAATGCCCATCACCTTGGTGCGAATGTTCGTTTTATCCAAGGTGATCTTCTGAAGCCCTTTATCGAGAGTGGCGAGCGGTTTGATATTGTTCTTTCCAACCCCCCGTATATTCCGGATGGCGATATTGAATGGATGTCAGAGATTGTAACTGAGCACGAGCCGCATCGGGCACTGTTTGCAGGAGTTGATGGTCTGAATATTTATAAAAGGCTAGCGGAGGAGCTCCCGCTTGTTGCCCGTGAACAGGCGTTAATAGGTTTTGAGGTAGGGGCTGGTCAAAGTGAAGCTGTTGCTAGTCTGCTAAAACAAGCCTTTCCTCAAGCGAAAGTGGAGACGGTTTACGATATAAACGGGAAGGACAGAATGGTATTTGCGGAGGTTGGATTTTAGGGAAACGGGTGCTCTCATAGTGAGTGTTTCTTTGATTTCGAGCCCAAAGTGCTTGTAATGAAGACTTCATAGTGAGTGTTTCTGTCAGTTCAAGATCAAAACGCTAGTCATGAAGTCTTCATAGTGAGTGTTTCTGCCAAACCAAGATCAAAACGCTAGTCATGAAGACTTCATAGTGAGTGTTTCTGTCAATCCAAGATCAAAACACTCGTTATGAAGCCTCCATAGTGAGTGTTTCTGCCAGTCCAAGGTCAAAACGCTCCTCATGAAGGCTCCATAGTGAGTGTTTCTGCCAGTCCAAGGTCAAAACGCTCGTCATGAAGTCTCTATAGTGAGTGTTTCTGCCAGTCCAAGCCCAAAACTCTCACCATAAAGGCCCAGAGTAACGCTATCCCAAAAAATCAGCACAATCCCAAATCAAAAGCCCTTAGAAAAATTCTAAGGGCTCCTTGATTTATGTATTCTGTTCTTCAGGCACTAAAATTTATCCCTTTTTACCGGTTTTCAGCAGGGTTTGATGGGTCGCTTCCGGTAGCTCGCTAGGCTTATATGGCTTAATTAAAAAGTCGTTGGCCCGAGGGATAATCCCTTCTAAATCGGTTGAGATAAAATTTTAATAGAATGAAAGAATCCCCATTTATGGTTAATCATTTCCCTATCAAACAAAATATAGTCTTCACACAATCATTCGTCAATCCATTTTTCTGTGTCTGAAAAATGTTATTTTTTGCTGATGTTAAAAGTAAACTTTTTCATTTTACTAGTTTAAGATTTAGGCTCCTTGACCACAATGAGTTAGTGAAGGGGCGTGGAGAATATGAAAACAAAAACAGCGGTAAATTTATATATGATTATCTTATGTATTGGAACTATTTTAAGTTTATATATACCACAAAGTGACACATTGGCGGACGACCAGCTTGTCATTCCAAATGAGGCGATACGTCTTAGAATTCTAGCAAATAGTGATAGAGAAGCTGATCAAGTACTAAAGCGTCAGGTGAGAGACGCGGTGAATGAGGAAATTACTAAATGGGTAGCAGAATTAACATCTATTGATGAGGCAAGAAGTTTACTTCGATCCAAGCTGCCAGAAATTCAAGCAATCGCAGAAGAAGTGGCAGCGGAAAACCAATCAGAACAAGAGGTCAAGGTGAATTTCGGCAAGGTAGACTTTCCAACGAAGCTTTACGGGCAATTCCTTTATCCAGCAGGTGAATATGAAGCCATCCTGATTTCACTTGGTGACGCGCAAGGAGCTAACTGGTGGTGCGTATTATTCCCGCCGCTTTGCTTCCTCGATTTCTCAAATGGGGTAGCGGTAAGTGATGGATTTGAGGAAGATGGAACGAAAGAAGCGGCGGCTGCAGAAAACAAGCAGGAGAAAGAAGAGAAGGCACCTCCAGTCTATACGGAAGAGGATGAACAGCCTGTGAAAGTTAAATTTTTCTTAGTTGAGCTTTGGGAGAAAATTTTCGGATAAGAATAGTTCTACTATCTCTATTTTTTCATATGAATATAGTAAGTTTCTACATACTTAATAGAACAGAGTGGGATGAATTTTTTTTCTGGAAGAAGACTTCCACCTCGAGGAATGTGAAAGGTAAAGCCTAATAAGTAGGTGGGTGATGAATGTAGGTTGTTGCTAGCAAAAATGCCCTTACTATGGTAAGGTGGGAACAAATGTTCCTATCTGGTGAGGTGGATATCTTGCTTGTCAACAAAGCCTATAAGTTCCGTATCTATCCAAACAAAAGACAGACTGAACTCATTAACAAAACTATTGGTTGTTCGAGATTTGTGTTCAATTTCTTTCTAGGCAAACAAAAAGAAAAAGACGCTTATTGGTACGTTGTTGAAGAAATGAAGCAGAATGGGCAATTTCCAATTAATAATTGGAAAGGCGAATACCTAAATAAATACAAAACGGTAAAATTACTTCCTGAACTTAAAAAGCATTATCCATTTTTAAAAGAAGTAGATAGTATTGCTTTGCAAAAATCAGTTGAAAACTTAGCAGTTTCTTATGATCGCTACTACAAAAAGCAAAATAAGTATCCTCGCTTTAAGTCTAAAAAGAATCCTGTTCAAGCATACACAACCAAGCATACTAACGGTAATATTACAATCGTTGACAACAAAATCAAGTTGCCAAAACTTGGTTTTGTTAAGCTTGCTAAAAGTCGTGAAGTCGAAGGTCGCATTATCAGTGTAACAATTAGACGTAATCTTTCGGGAAAATTTTTTGTTTCTTTGGCAACTGAAACCGAAGTGACAGAACTGCCAAAAACAAACTCTGCTATTGGCATTGATATTGGCATCAAAGATTTTGCCATACTATCTAATGGAACAATCTACCCCAATCCACAATTTTTCCGCACCTTAGAAGAAAAGCTAGCTAAAGCCCAACAAATTATGAGCAGACGAACGATAGGCGGAGCTAATTGGTACAAGGCAAAATCCAAAGTAGCACGAATCCATGAAAAAATTACAAACACACGAAAGGATTACTTAGATAAAATCTCCACTGACATTGTCAAAAACCACGACATAATCGGAATGGAGAATTTGTCGGTAAGTAACATGCTTAAAAATGGTCATCTTGCCAAAGCCATAAGCGAAGTATCTTGGTCAAAATTTAAAACCATGATTGAATACAAGGCGAAATGGTATGGAAAACAAATCGTAACCGTTGCCAAAAACTTTGCTTCAAGTCAACTTTGTTCAAATTGTCACTTTCAAAATAAAGACGTTAAAAATCTCGGATTGCGTAAATGGAAGTGCCCAGAGTGCAATGCCCACCACGATCGAGATATTAACGCAAGTTTGAATCTAAAAAATGAAGCAATAAGACTTCTAACCGCAGGGACTGCGGGGATCGCCTAATCAATAACTAGCGGTTACGCTGGTGTTCTTAGGAATCTCCCACTTCAATCAACCCTTAAGGGGTGTTAAGTGGTGAGTAGTTCAATAATAGAATATGATGAACGAGGTGGAACGATGGCTGCTTTCATACGATGTGCAGTGGCGGAGGATGTTGAGAGATTAACAAGTTTTTTGGCAGAGGCGAAACTTAATACAGATGGACTAGCGGAATCCATCGATTATTTTTTAATCATGGAGAATGATCAGGGGAATGTGAAAGCAACGCTTGGGATTGAGCCATTAGGGACAATAGGGTTGCTCCGTTCCCTTGCCATGACAAAGGATATGTCTGAAAACGAACTGTTCGTCCTTTTCGAGCAGATCCTAATGTTAGCAAGAGACAGGAAGTTGCAATCTCTTTACCTCTCCTCCAATAAAAAAAACTCGCTGGCCTTTTTTCAGCTGCTAGGTTTTAAAGAAGTGAATAAGCTGAGTTTGCCACAGGAGCTCTATGAATCCGACCATGTAAAACATATTTTAACTGTGGACAACTCATTCTTTTTGACATTATCCCTGTAAAATGTGGATATATTGGCGAAGTTATGCACAAATTCGAGTTATCTATCCACAAATTGTGGATAATACTTGAGTTATCCTCCATCTTCTTTTATACTTTCAAAAGTAATTAACATATAAAACAAGTAAACAAAGGATTTTTTTTACGATATTAAGGTGCCAAAAGAAGGTGGAGCATTATGAATACGAAAAGATGGTCAGTGGATAAATATGTGGATGATCTCGAAAGTTATCCACAAATCGCACAGGCTGCTGACCTTTTAAAAAATAATGAAGTGGTAGCATTCCCGACAGAAACGGTTTACGGCTTAGGTGGAAACGCGGAAAATAGCGAGGCTGTAGCGAAAATTTTTGCAGCTAAAGGAAGACCGAGTGATAATCCACTGATTATCCACATTGCGGAGGACCAACAGCTTAATGATTTTGCGGAGGACATATCAGATCAGGCTAAGCTATTGATAAAGGAATTCTGGCCAGGTCCGCTTACCCTTATTTTTAAAAAGAAAGAGGGAATGCTTTCAGATCAGGCGACAGCAGGGTTATTCACAGTTGCTGTTCGTATGCCGGATCATCCTGTTGCGTTAGCCATCCTAAAGAGATCGGGCCTTCCGATTGCCGCACCGAGTGCAAACCGCTCAGGAAAGCCAAGTCCGACAGCCGCTGAGCATGTGTGGGAGGACCTAAACGGGAAGATTGCGGGAATTGTGGACGGTGGTCAAACGGGTGTGGGTGTGGAATCGACCGTATTGGATTGCACAGAAGAAATCCCCGTTATTTTGCGGCCGGGTGCAGTGACAAAGGAACAGATAGAAGCCGTAATTGGTGAAGTGTCCGTTGATGCAGCGCTCCTGGATGCAGGTCAGGCGCCGAAATCTCCGGGAATGAAATACCGCCACTATGCTCCAGATGCACCACTATATTTAGTGGATGGATCAAGAGAGTTTATCCAGACGCTTGTGGATAAGAAGATGGAGGAGGGGTTGACCGTTGGGGTGTTAACAACTGTGGAAAACCAAGCCTTCTATCAAGCGGACTATGTCGTACCTTGTGGACAACGGGAAAATCTTGAAACCGTTGCGAGCTATTTATATGAAGCATTAAGGAAATTCAACAATACAAACGCAGATATTATCTATAGCGAAATGTTCCCGAATGAAGGAGTCGGCGTTGCCGTCATGAACCGCCTTTTGAAGGCAGCGGGGCATCGCGTAATTTAATGGGATGAGGGATAGGACCTCGTCTCATTTTTTTGTGGTCATGGGGTCTATTTTTCCCCGGGGGATGTGGCCTAACCCCTCGCTAGGTTGGGTCACTCGGTCCATTTTGGTTTGGGGAACTGACCTATTGTTCGCTGATACGGGTTACTAGTCCCGCTTTTTTTAGGAAGCTATGGTCAGGACCCTCGTTATTGAGGAGGATTCCCAACCTTTTATCGCTTTTCGATTCTAAATCCTCTTGGACGTGCATATGTTGGAATAGCAAGTCCAAGGAGGAGAAATGATGGTAGATTTATTCGGAGAAATACTAACACTTACGATTATGGCATTCGCTCTAGCGATGGATGCTTTTTCAGTGGGCTTGGGGATGGGCATGTATAATCTCCGCCTTAGACAAATATTCAAAATTGGAATGACCATCGGCTTTTTCCATGTTTGGATGCCTCTCTTTGGAATAATTGCAGGGAGATTGTTATCAGAAAAATTCGGTGCCATTGCCACCTATGTCGGCGGCGGGCTCCTGCTCATATTAGGTATACAAATGGTCTGGTCAGGATTCCAGAAGGAAAAAAGCAGCATGATTACGCCAGTGGGACTAGGCTTAATGCTCTTTGGTTTCAGTGTTAGCTTAGACAGCTTTTCTGTTAGCTTAACCCTAGGAATTTACGGGGCCAAAACGTTGTTAGTTTTGACAAGCTTCGGCGTAACCGCTACCGTCCTAACGTGGCTCGGCCTGCTCATAGGCAGAAAGGTCCAGGGTTGGCTCGGCACTTATAGTGAAGCCCTTGGCGGAAGCATTCTTTTTGCGTTTGGGATTAAGCTGCTATTGGGGTAGAGAGCAGCGCTGCGGATTCGTACGGATTTGATAAACAATCTTTTCGGAAAGGATGGTGACTATCCTTTCTTATTTGTTGTCTCCCAAAAAAGATTTTCCATTGTAAGCGTTTGGAAGGATAAAGTCGAGAAAGGCTTACATTAGTCCGTTCAATGTAAGTGTTTAGATGGATAAAGCGAAAAAAAGCTAACATAGGAGTGTTCTATGTAAGCGTTTGGAGGGATGAAGTCTCAAAACACTAACATAGGGTCATTCAATGTAAGCGTATTGAGGGGTGAAGACGCAAAAAGCTAACATAGCCCCGTTCAATGTATGGTTTTTCTAATTATTATAAAAATTTTTCACATACAATACTATTGAATCTGGGAACTTTGGCTTATAATGGAATGAAAGGAGGCGCAGCTATGACTCGAATTTTATTTGTGTGCACGGGGAACACATGTCGGAGCCCGATGGCTGAGGCCATTTTGAGGAATATGGGGATTTCTGGTGTAGAGGTGAAATCTGCAGGCGTTTATGCTCAAGATGGAAGCGATGCGTCCGAACATACACGAACGGTTCTGGCGGAAGAAGGAATCGGCATGGATCATCAAGCTGCCATGATCAACGAAAGCCTAGTGAATTGGACAAGCTGTATTTTGACCATGACGGAAAGCCATAAGGCCGCAGTCACTCGGATGTTTCCAAATGCCTCGGGAAAAACATTTACGTTGAAGGAATTTGCCGGAAATGATGGGGACCTGGATATCATAGATCCTTTCGGGGGTCCCGTTGAAATGTATCGAAAAACCTTCGATGAGATGAAAATAGCTTTATCGGAAATAATAAAAAAATTATAAAGCAAATATTTTTTTCAGGGGGAGCATAATGGGGGAAAAGCAAAGATACAAATTTGGGTTGAGAAAGAAACTTGTATGTTTTATTACAATTTTAGCCATCATTACGTATTCAACAAGTGCATTCTTTATTTATTTCCTATACCCAATGATCAAAAATTCATTGCCTTTTAATGAGGTCCTTTTCAGCGTTATTACATTAAGCTTAGGCATTATTTGGTCGGCGATTTTGGCCTTTTTTGCTGCGGGCTTCATTATAAAGCCATTGCAAAAGCTAGAGAAAATGGCATTAAAAGCTGCGCAAGGGGATATTCAAGAGGATGTGGAGTTAGCGAAATCTGATGATGAAATTCGCTCACTTGGGGTTGCCTTTAATGACATGCTTGCGAATTTAAGGGAAATGGTTCAAAAAATTGATGAGAACTTTCGCGAAACGAATGATAAGGTAATCGCGATTTCCAAGGAATCCTCTTATGCGGCAGAGCAAGCTAATTCCATTGCTCGAACGATCAATGAAATCTCACTTGGAGCTGACAATTCAGCGATTGCGATTCAGTCTACTGCGGAACTAGTTGAAGATGTAATTAGCATCGCGGAAGAGGTTCAAGAGAAAGCGAGAGCTTCTGTATCCGTTTCGAGTGAAATGGTTCAGGATCTTCATGATTCGAAAAAGGTGATTCATTCTCTCGTATCAGGCATTGAAAAGCTTGCCAATGAAAATCAGGAATCTCTGCAAACGGTTATTCGTTTAGAGGAGAATGCTAGAAAAGTAGAGCAGATTATTCAGCTTGTCGGTGACATTGCCGCTCAGACGAATCTACTTGCCCTAAATGCTTCCATTGAAGCAGCGCGTGCCGGGGAGCATGGGAAAGGATTTGCCGTTGTCGCGGAGGAAGTAAGAAAGTTAGCTGACGAAAGTGCAACCGCGGTTCAAGGAATTTCTGAATTAATTTCGAATATCCAAGCTGAGGTTCAAAATGTCGTTAAGCAAATTTCTGAGCAAGTCGAGACCGCTAACAATGAAGCGAAAAAAGGGACAGAAACGAATATAGTCATCGAGGAAATGACGAAAACCGTCAACGAAATGGCTTCCTTCGTTTCAGCCATTACCGATTTGGTCGACCGTCAAATGGAAAGCATTCAACATACATCCACACAATCTCAAGAGGTAGCAGCGATTGCAGAAGAAACCTCTGCAGGTGCTCAGGAAGTGGCAACAGCCACAGACCAGCAAAACGAAGTCATGTCGAATGTCGAAAATCTAGCCAATGAACTAAAGGAACAAGCAGAAAAATTAAAGAATACAATTACGAGATTTCAAATTTAGTAGTGGAGAGTCTTCTGTTTCAGGAGGGCTCTCTTTTTAACTACTCCCACAAAATCGTCCCCTTGCACACTTCTCATTTCTTATGTCAAAATAACAGTATACTTAAAAAAATTAGTGTTTCTGATAAATAGGAGGATTATATATGAAGGTAGCAATTGCATCAGATCATGGCGGCATTCAAATTCGCGAGGAAATTAAAGGGCTCATGACAGAAATGGGCATTGAATTTGAGGACTTTGGCTGTGATTGCGAAACATCTGTGGATTATCCGGATTATGCATTGCCTGTTGCTGAAAAGGTAGCGAAAGGTGAGTTTGATAAAGGGATTCTTGTTTGCGGAACTGGAATCGGGATGAGCATTGCAGCAAATAAGGTGAAGGGCATCCGCTGTGCACTCGTTCATGATACCTTCAGTGCGAAGGCAACACGTGAACATAATGACAGCAATATGCTGGCAATGGGGGAACGCGTCATTGGTCCAGGGCTGGCACGTGAAATTGCGAAGGTATGGCTGACAACGGAATACGAAGGCGGACGCCACGAAAACCGTGTTGGCAAAATTAAGGATTATGAAAATAAATAAGGTGAAGCTTCCGGTTTTAGGACAGGTTCTCGGAGGAATCATAGAAACCTGTCCATGAAACCTGATTTATTGGACAGGTTTTCGGAAAAACATAGAAAGCTGTCCAAGAAAC